>SKVA01000017.1 GCA_007129695.1 Spirochaetaceae bacterium
GACTACGAGTACTACGCCATCGCCGAACACCACTACCTGCGCAGCATAGAGATCGATTCCGGCTACATCGATGCGCTCTACGGGCTGTCGGTTCTCTACGTGTTCGAGGTCAACCGGCCGATCGATGCGATACCGTATCTCGAGCGAATCCTCGAGCGTTCGGCCGGGCATACGGCTGCGTTGTTCGTGCTTGGGCGCGCGCACGTGGAACTCGGTAATCGGGAAGCCGCGATAAACGCGTACGATCGGATCGTCGCTCGATCGACGGACGCCGACAGCCGCGCCCGCGCCGATCGCAATCGCCGGCTCCTTGCGGAGTCCCCATGATGTCTACGGTGTTGCTACGCCTTGCGATAAACCGGCTGCCGATGCTGCGACCGCACGAAAAGACGCTGCTCGAAGAGATCGTCGACAGCGAGACCTTCTTTCATGCGCTTACGGTGGGGCTTCTGTCGCAGATAGTCGGACGGTCGATCCGCGACGTTCCGCTCGATGCGCGATCCGTGCTCGACCTCGCCCGCCGCGACGCAGAGTTCCTGCGCGCACGATCGATCGCGGCGATCCCGGTCGGTGACACCCGATACCCCGCGCTCCTGCGCGAGATATTCGACCCTCCGTACCTGATCTACGTTCGCGGAACGTTGCCCGATGGCGCGATCCCGTCGGTCGCGGTCGTCGGTACCCGCGAGCCGACGGCGGCGGCAGTGGCCGCCGCGCGCGAGCTTGGTGCAGGGATCGCCCGCCGCGGAATGCCTGTGATCTCCGGGCTCGCGCGCGGCATCGATATCGCCGCGCACCGCGGGGCCCTTTCGACCGGTACGACCGGGGCGGTGCTCGCGTGCGGAATCGACCAAGTGTGCCCCACGTCGCACCGGTCGGTAGCCGCGATGATCCTCGCGCGCGGTGGGTTTCTGATCAGCGAGTACGCGCCCGGCGTTGCGCCGCAGAAGTATCATTTCCCCGCAAGAAACCGGATCATCAGCGGGATGGCGCGTGGCGTCGTCGTCGTGCAAGCTCCGTCGCGAAGCGGCGCTCTGATCACCGCCGACTACGCGCTCGACCACGGCAGAGATCTGTTCGTCCATGCCGCGGGGATCGACGGCGTATCCGGGGCCGGCACGCGTGACCTCGCCACCGACGGTGCGATGATCGTCGGGTCGGTGGATGATATCTGTGCCGAGTGGGGGATCTTGCCGGCGGGCGCGTCGCGGACCGGCCGACTCGGGGCGATTGCGGAAATGGTCGACTCCGATGACGTCGCGCGTTCGATCGCCGCGCGCACCCGAGCCGAGCTCGAGTCCGAGTTACGGAGGACCGTGTGAGCAACTCAGCAATCGATGAACGTCCGCTCGTGCTCGCGCACTGCGACGAGTACATCGAGTATCTGCGCAGGGTTCGCAATCTCTCCGATGCGAGCGTGCGAGCGTACGCGAGTGACCTTGCGGCGTTCTCCGCGTGGCTCGCCGGGACCGACGGCGATGCGGTCCATGCTGAGGTCGACGCCGCGCTCGTCCGCCGCTATGTCGGCCATCTGTCGCGGCACAATGCAGCGGTGAGCACGATCAACCGCAGCATAAGCTCGCTCAAGGGCTACTACCGCTATCTGATGCGGACCGGTCGCGCTGCCGGTACGCCGATGGAGGGGATCCGTGGGCTCAGGCGACCGCAGTCGCTGCCGTCCTTCATGTTCGAGGAGGAGATCGCGCATCTACTCGACCTTCCGGGCGACGACTTTCCCACGACCCGAGATCGCCTGATTCTGGAGATGCTCTACTCGACCGGGTGTCGGATCAGCGAACTGGTGACCATCAACCTGGACGACATCGATTTCAAGCGTGGCCGGATCGTCGTGCACGGGAAGGGGCGCAAGGATCGCGTCGTGTTCATCGGCGCACCGGCGCATGCCGCGCTCGACGACTATCTGCCGCTGCGGGCCGCCCGCCTGCGTCGGATCGGCCTGCGCGATGAGAAGGCGCTCGTCTTGAACGCGAACGGCGGGCGGATTACGCAGCGCGGAGTGGCAACGATCATCCAGAAGCGGATCGTCGAAAAGGGCATCGCCAAGCACATCAGCCCCCATACGTTCCGCCACACCTTTGCGACGCATATCCTTGACCGGGGTGCCGACATCCGCATCGTCCAGGAGATGCTCGGGCACAGTTCGCTGTCGACCACGCAGGTTTACACGCACCTCGGGCTCGGCGCGCTGAAACGAATCTACGACCAGGCCCATCCCCGAGCCGCCATCGATCGCGGCGGTAGCACAGGAGTAACGCATGAGTGAGATGCACGGAACGACGATCGTATGCGTCCGAAAGGGCGAGGTGGTCGCGATGGCCGGAGACGGTCAGGTGACGATGGGCAACACCATAATGAAGAGCAACGCCAAAAAGGTGCGGCGGATCTACAACGACCGGATACTGCTCGGGTTCGCCGGTGCCACAGCCGATGCATTTACGCTGTTCGAGCGGTTCGAAGGCAAGCTCAACGAGTACTCCGGCGATCTGACCCGATCGGCGGTAGAGCTTGCCAAGGAGTGGCGAACCGACCGGATGCTCCGGCGGCTTGAGGCGCTCCTGCTCGTCGCCGATCGGTCTCGCTCATACCTGATCTCCGGGACCGGCGATGTCGTCGAACCCGAGTCGGGTGCGATCGCGATCGGTAGCGGCGGCAACTACGCGCTCGCCGCGGCGCTCGCGTACCTCGACTCAACTGACCTGTCGCCGCGCGAAATCGCCGAGCGAAGCCTGCGGATCGCCGGGTCTATCTGCATCTACACCAACGGCGAACTGACCGTGGAGGAGCTCCTATGAAACCCGACTTCAGTAACCTGACTCCAAAGGAGATCGTCGCGGAGCTCGACCGGTACATCATCGGTCAGAATCAGGCGAAGCGCGCGGTCGCGATCGCGCTCCGTAATCGGATGCGCCGTCAGCAGCTGCCCGAGGAGCTGCGCGAAGAGGTCGCACCGAAGAACATCATCATGATCGGACCGACCGGGGTCGGCAAGACCGAGATCGCTCGCCGCCTCAGCAAGCTCGCATCCGCGCCCTTTGTGAAGGTCGAAGCGACAAAGTACACGGAGGTCGGGTATGTCGGCCGGGACGTGGAGAGCATGGTTCGCGACCTGGTCGCGGTGGCCGTGTCGATCGTCAAGGAGGAGCTTCAGGCCGGCGTCCGCGAAGAGGCGCAGCGGCGGACCGAAGATCAGCTTCTCGACCTGCTGCTGCCGGGTATCGACGCATCGCGACCGAAGCAGTCCGCCGACGGCGCTGCGGCCGCAGCCGCAACCGCAGTGCACGACGGCGCAGCCGGGCCACCGGCCGAAACCGACGCATCATCGTCCACGCGGGAGAAGTTCCGGCAGCGGCTGCGCGACGGCAAGCTCGAAGACAAGGAAGTGGAGATTCAGGTCAGCAAGAGCCAGTTCCCGTCGATCGAGATCTTCTCCGGAACGAGCTTTGAGGAGATGGACCTCAACCTGGGGAACCTGAGCGGGCTGCTTGGCGGGAAGAAGAAGCGTAAGCGCACCACGATTCGCCAGGCGCGCGAAGTGCTGATGCAGGAGGAGATGGACCGCCTGGTCGACCAGGATCGCGTGAACGAGCTCGCGCGCGAGCGTGCCGAGCAGACCGGAATCATCTTCATCGATGAGATCGACAAGATCGCCGCGAAGGAGAACCGCTCCGGTGTCGACGTCAGTCGTGAGGGCGTTCAGCGTGACATCCTGCCGATTGTCGAAGGGTGTACCGTCAATACCAAGTACGGGATGGTCGATACGTCGCACATCCTGTTCATCGCGGCCGGCGCGTTCCACATGAGCAAGCCGAGCGACCTGATTCCCGAGCTCCAGGGACGCTTCCCGCTGCGCGTGGAGCTGACTTCGCTCGACGCGGGTGACTTCAAGCGGATCCTGACTCAACCGCAGAACGCGCTGATCACGCAGTATCGCGAGCTCCTGAAGACCGAGGGAGTCACCCTCGACTTCACCGATGACGCGATCGACGAGCTCAGCCGGATCGCCGCGGACGTGAACAGCCGAACCGAAAACATCGGTGCGCGCAGACTCCACACGATCCTCGAGCTGCTGCTCGAAGAGGTCAGTTTCACCGCACCGGATCTGTCGGGCCAGACGATTCCGATCACGCGCGAGTACGTCACCGAGCGCCTTGCCGACGTGGTCGAGGATCAGGACCTCAGCAGGTACATCCTGTGACGGCGGTGGGCGGCTTGATGCGCGTGCGCTCGCTTGCGACCGGTAAAGGATCGGCCACTCGCGCCGATCTTAGGAGAGAGGGTAGCAGATGTTCCTGAATAGCTCGTTCGGAAGAACGCTCGACATAATGCACCGCAGTATGGACGTGACGATGCTGCGCCAGGGCGTGATCGCCGACAACATCGCAAACGTCGACACGCCGAACTTCAAGCGGAGTTTCGTGAACTTCGAAAGCCAGCTCAAGGCGGCACTTCAGAGCGAAAACGCGCCACGGCCGCTCGAGGCCGCGCGCACGCGCCCCGGGCACATCCGGTTCACGCAGCCGGTCGACTACCGGAGCGTGCGCCCGCAGCGACAGCTCGATTATCTGACGACCGCCAAGAACAACGGCAACAACGTCGATATCGAGGTTGAGAGCATGGAGTTCCTGAACAGCCAGCTGCTCTACACACTGATGACCGATTCGGTCCAGCAGCAGTTTCAGCGCGTGAACCTGGTCGTGAGAGGGTAGATGAATGGGAATGTTCGGTAGCATCAACATCGCGTCGAGCGGGCTCACCGCGCAGCGTCTTCGCCAGGACGTGATCGCGAACAACATCGCGAACGCGACCACGACCCGGACCCCAGACGGCGGTCCGTTTCGCCGCAGCCGGGTGATCTTGAGGCCCCGTGTCGACCAACCCTACTGGCGCAGCCCGTTCACGCCGGCGCGGCTCGATAACGGAGTCGGCAACGGTGTTCGGGTCGTCGAGGTCCAGGAGGACTACGACAGCGATCTTCGGCTGGTCTGGGATCCCGAGCATCCCGACGCGATCAAGAGCGGCCCTCGTGCCGGCTACGTCGAGATGCCGAACGTCGACATCGTCAAGGAGATGGTCGACATGATCGCGGCGTCACGCAGCTACGAGGCGAACATAGCCGTCATCAACGGTGCGAAGGCGATGTTTCAGCAAGCCGTGAACATCGCACGGTAAGGGGAGGGGAGATGTTTATCAGGGCACAACAGATCGGCACGCTCGAGTTTGCGCTCGCGCGCACGAGTCAGCGTCACTTCGCCGGCACGCTCGATCCTGCGGGATCGGCCGCGCAGGGCGGAGCAGTCGCCGCGGGCGCCGCGGGCACCGACTTCGGAAGGATGCTCATCGACAGCCTGGGCACCGTGAACGCGCAGCAGCAGACCGCCGACGCGCTCTCCGTGCAGGCGGTGATCGATCCCGACAGCGTCAACGTTCATGATGTGAGCATCGCCGCCGCGAAGGCGAATATGAGCCTGAGCATCACGAAGAGCATCGTCGACCGTGTGGTCCAGGCGTATCGGGAGATTCAGAATGTTCGGTGACGCGCGCGGAGGGCCGCAGGACGCGGCCCGCGGCCCGCGGTAGAGCGCTGAGTGCGCAGTCGGTGCCGTTCGTCCGTTAGCGGACGGCGTCGGCGTATCGGGAGGGGATATGGAGTGGTTTCGTAAGCTTGTTGGCCAGGTGAAAGGTCTCTGGGGTCAATGGAAGCCCGCGCAGAAGGTGATCCTGCTGTCGATCGTCGGCGTGGCCGTGATCGGCCTGATCGTGTTGATCGCGGTGAGCGCGGCTCCGTCGCGCGTCGAGCTGTTCGGGCGTGCGATCACCGATCCGGAAGACCGTGACCGGATCCTGCGCCGGCTAGACCAGGAAGGCATCGCGTACACGGTCAGCGCCGACTTCCGGGTCACGATGAGCGATGATCAGACCGCGAGGCGTGCCCGGAGTATCCTCGTCAGAGAGAACCTGGTCCCGCCGTCGACCGATCCGTGGGAGATCTTCGACATCGAACGGTGGACGCTCACCGACTTCGAGCGCAACGTGAACCTTCGCAGGGCAATCACCCAGCAGCTGGTGCTCCACATCGAGGCGTTGACCGA
>SKVA01000047.1 GCA_007129695.1 Spirochaetaceae bacterium
CCGACGCCGAGGTTGCGGCCGGCCGACTCTCCTACACCGACTTCAGCTGGGATTCGACCGGGTTCAGCCCGCAGATCATCAAGCAGTCGGGGCGTAACGCGAACCATGTTCGCGGGATCGATGCGCGGACGAGCGAGGGCAAGACGCATATGGACATCGAGGGCAGGCGGTCGCTCCTGCGACGACGCGGTCTGCTACTCGTTCTACCCGATCGATCTCCACTCTTCTGAAGGGACGGGTCTGCAGAAGCACTACCTGGACGAAGGGACGGTGGCGACGATTCCGCGCCGCGCGATGCTGCCAAAGGGCAGCGCAAACTTCGTCGTCGCCGGTCGAAGTGTCTGCAGCGACCGGGAGGCGAACTCCGCGCTCCGCGTCCAGGCCTCCTGCATGGCGATGGGCCAGGCCGCCGGCGTGATGGCAGCCCTGGCGGTGCGAAACAGCATGCGGGTCTCAGACGTCCCGATCGACGAAATCCGCACGACGCTGAAGGCGCACGGAGCGGTGGTGGAGATGCTCGTCCACGCACCATAGGTGCCTCTGGGACCTTGTCCTCGAACGCGGTTCGTGATTCCATGGTGGCGGTTGGCCAGCCGTGAGTATCGTGCAGCCGCATCGAAGAGGGAGTCGCCGAACAGCCGTTCCATCGCGAGCGGCCGGAGTACTGCAGCGCGGAGGCGTCCGCTGTGGTGGGTCGTTCACGGGTGAAGATGGCAAGCATGCTCGGGTTGTAGCAGATCCGGTTCGTTGAGTCACGGACCGAAATTGTGGTACGCTTAAGATATGGAGACGGCGTCGATCGACCAGATCATAGATGATCTCCTCGCCCGGCTCCGGGACATGCCGATCAACCGAGTTGTTCTGTTCGGTTCTTCGATTGATGGTGTCAGGCGTCCTGACAGTGACATTGACCTGGCGATTGTGGTGGATCGACCAGTCCGGTTCAGCTCGTACGATGAGCGTCTGGATATGAAGGCTTCGATCCGATCTCGCATTCGTGAGATCAACCGAAAGGTGGCCATTGATCTCCTGGTCTACACGATCGACGAGTTCGACCGACTGTCGACTGAGAGCAGCTTTGTCTCACGGGAAGTCATTCCACGCGGACGCACCGTATATGCTGAACCAGGCTAAGCAGTGGCTGGATTTCGCCGAACGAGATCGCAGAGCCGCGGTCGAGCTCGCAACACACGATGACCTACTTGGAGTTGCAGCGTTTCACTGCCAGCAGGCGATAGAGAAAGCCATGAAGGCTATACTTGAACTGCACGGGAAGCCGATACCGAGGGTTCATGACTTGGTGACGCTGAACGAACAGGTTAGACCATTCCTGACAACGCCAATCGACGAGACAGAACTCGGACTCGCGACTGATGTGTATCTGACCGCCCGCTATCCTGCGGCGGACGCACCGGGTACGGACGCGTCGCCAACTCGCGCACGGGTCGATCGGCTGATTGCTACGACCGCGCGCATCTGCGAGGCAGTCACCGCCGAGCTGAACCGAGAGACAGATCAGTGATCCGACGGAACTCTGGACGCGGGATCCTCCGCGTCGACCGGCCTCACTCTCCCGCTCTGGTTCGTCCTCTCAGCCAGTCCCGGGCACCGGGTACCCGCTTCCAGGCGCGGTGAAATCGCTCTGCGTATATGAGCGCTTCGTTCCACAGAGCCGCGGAGATCGCGAGGCCTCCGTGCGTGTCGAGTCGTCGCGTCTTCCGGGAAACGGAATCGTGGTGCCCACGGGTACTCCACTGGTATCGCAATCGGCCGGTACCTTCGATTCAACCGAGGGGGGCGCCGAGTGCGTTCAGCCCGCGCCATCGACGAGCGGGGAAACCGCGAGCGCGTCCGTGATCGGCGCGGCGTTCGCTGCGGAGGCCACTGTCATGGGTACCTCTATCACCAGTATCGCCCATCGAGCCGGAGCGATCAACGGTGTGGTACAATGCGTGCGGAGGCGTGCGATGGGGCTCTTTGATACGATCCTGCTCGACCCGCCGATCACCTGCCCGAACTGCGGTCGAACGCTCGAGCTGCAGACCAAGCACTTCGAACCGGGGATGGTCAGCTACCGCATCGGGTCGATTATCACATACTCGCCGGTGCTCTCGGGCATACTGACGGAGGACTTGTTCTGTCACGACTGCTACAAGGCCGAACGCGACCACCGCGTCGACGTCTGGCTCGTGGTCTGGCACTCGATCCTGGTCGGGGTCGAGCGGTCCGAGCAAGCCGCCGAGGCGCGGCTGGCATCGATCGACCGTGTTGACCTGATCCGCTGGATCGACGAGGCGCAGCGCGCCGAGCGCACGTGGCGAAGCCGCTTCCGCTCCTTCTACCGCGACGTTTCGCGGTGGCACGAACACGTGCACCACCCGGAGCCCGACGACGAGGATGGTGATGACACCGAGCGAAGTCGGCGCCGTTCGATGCGCGCGTTCTTCAGCCTGCCGAAGGAGATCCTGGACACACCCGACCCGCTCGCAACGATCCTTTCGAACCACAATGAGACGAGTGAGGAGAGCGACGGGATGTTCTGATCACCGCGGCGGTCGCTGCAACGGCTTCTGGTGTATAGTGGAGCGATGAAGACGATAGCACTCGGCGACAGCGGCATCGATGTCAGCACGCTCTGCCTGGGAATCCTGCCGTTCGGGACGAAGGTCGACCGCGACACGAGCTTCTCGATCCTGGACGCGTACTACGACGCGGGCGGCCGGTTCATCGACACCGCGAACAACTACTCGAAGTGGCACGCGAACGGCGTGGGAACCGAGAGCGAGACCGTGCTGGGAGAGTGGATGGCGTCGCGCCGAAACCGCGACGATCTGGTCATCGCGACGAAGGTGGGCTTCAATCGGGACGACATCGGGCCGAGTCTGTCGCGCACGACGATCGACGCCGAGTCGGCCGGGAGCCTGAAGCGACTCCAGACCGACCGGATCGACCTCTACTACGCGCACGCCGACATCAGAAGCGACCCCCTCGACGAGACGCTCTCCGCGTTCGACGCGCTCGTCCGGTCGGGGAAGGTACGCGCGATCGGCTGCTCCAACTACCGGGCGTGGAGGATAGCCGAAGCGCGCGCTCGCAGCGCCGCGAACGGGTGGGCGTCGTACTGCTGCGTGCAGCAGCGGCACTCGTACCTGCGGCCCCGACCCGGCGCGAGCTTTGGGGCGCAGACCAGCTCGAACGAGGATCTGATCGACTACTGCCATGAGCGGCCCGAGGTCCGGCTCCTTGCGTACAGCCCGCTGTTGAATGGCGCGTATACGCGCGCCGATCGCGAGTTCCCGCGCCAGTATCAGGGGGCCGAAACCGATGCGCGACTCGCGGCGCTGCGACGGATCGCCCGGGAGCTCGGCGCGACCGAGAACCAGGTGATCTACGCGTGGATGCTCGCCGGAAACCCCGCCGTGATCCCGCTGACCGCACCGACCACGCTCGACCAACTGACGGAGAACCTGGGCGCGCTCACGGTGACCTTGACCGACGAACTCGTCACCGAGCTCGACACCGCCGGCAACCCGTAGCGGGCGACGAGCAACCGGCGTGTGGCCGTGAACCGCCGGCCGGCGTCGGTCGATCAGCGCGCGACCAGGCAGGCGCCCGCGTCCATGAGTGTTCGAATCACCTCGGGGTCACGGACGTGCGCCACGGCGTGCGAGATGACGCTCCGGCCGATGATCATCGCTGTTGCGGGCACTCCGGCGTCCAGGACGCGCCACACGATGTCCGGTTCGGTGTCGACCCGTCCAGCGAGCAGGTAGAGCACGGTGCGCCCGCCGTTTCCGTCGGATCGTAGCGGATCGGCACCGGCCTGGAGCAAAGTCCGGATCACGTCGATATTCGGGTTGAACCAGGCCGCAAGCTGAAGCGCCGTCACGTGCCCGGAGTCGGCGGCGTTCACGTCCGCTCCGGCGTCCACCAGCAGCTGAATCACCGTCGGATCGGGATTCCGTGTTGCGATCCGCGACAGAGGGTAACCGACGATGCGCTCACCGTCGGGACCGCGAAACGCCGCGTTCGGGTCGGCGCCGCGGTCCATCAGTTTCTGGGCCTTGCGCGTGGTCATCTCGTCCCACCGGTACTGATACCGGGGCCACCGAGCCGGTGACCGGTGCGGCCACCAACCCGTGAACAAGGCGCGGGACGACGCGGAACGCTCTAGCGTCAGTCCCGTCACGACGCGGTGCGCGGACGGTGGTGCCGCACGATGAACCGCGCAAGATACTCGGAGAATCCCCGGTGATCATCGCGCCATCGTCGCCGCGAAACAGAGACCGTCGGTCGTGGCGAATCGGTCAGCTCTGAAAAGAGCGTCCTGTGTTCGTGCTCCGCCGTTCGCACCACCGCTCGAAGAAACAATGTAGGGTCGCCTGCTACGTTCATGAAAACCTCCCCAAAACGATATGTGCACAGCGTACGGCAGGACCGTCATGAAACCGTGACGGGTGCGTCATGCGAGCTGTACGGCAGCGTCATCGGGCGTATAATGGGCTATGACGGTGCGCATGAGCGCGGTACATCTGGACGTCATCGGTCCGCCCCGGCTCACGATAGGCGGCGATGAACGACCGCTACCGTCGCCGAAGCGCCTGCTCGTGTTGTGCTACCTGGTGCTCGAACGTCGTGCTATCGCCCGGCCGCGGCTCGTCGACCTCTTCTGGCCGGACCTTGACGAGTCGCGCGGACGCGCGGCGTTGAGATCGACCCTGGCGGCGATCCGGGCCGACGTCGGCGGCGAGGTACTGATCACGCAGGCGGACACGGTCACCGCAGCCGGTATCGACGTCATCGACACCGACCTCGAACGGCTCGGCCGCGACATGGACCGCTGCGAGCCGGATGATCCGTCACTGTTGTCGCTGATCGGGACCGTTGCAGATCGGGGCAGCTGCGACGTCCTGGTGCGAAGCGGCAGCGACGGTTCCGCCGAGCTCGATGACTGGCTCGCGGCGACGGCGCACCGTGTGGACGAGATCACCGACCGCATGTACAGGATCCTTACCGGTGCGTTGTCCGCTCGGGGTGAAACGCTCAGGGCACTCGAGTACGCGAGGAAGTGGGCCGCGTGCAAGCCCGGCTCGGCCTCGGCCGCGAAGCAACTCATGACACTCGCGCTTGCTCTGTCGCGCGACGCCGAAGCGGCGAGGTGTTTTGAGGAGCACCGCGCCTACCTCGGCTCAGAGCTGGGCGAGGAACCGTCGGGCGATCTGCAGGAGCTCTACCGTCGGGTGATCGGTGGGGCAGATCCGGCGTCGAAGCGCGCCCGGGACGGTGCCCGCACGCGGGCCGGCGCTCTGCCGGCCTTCCTCGACCGCTTCGTCGGACGGCAGTCCGAACTGAGCCGGTCTCGGGCTCTGCTGTCGACGAACAGACTGGTCACCGTCTGGGGTCCCGGCGGCGCGGGCAAGACCCGATTCGCGGTTGAGCTCGGTCGTTCGATGGTCGGCGAGTATCCTGACGGCGTCCGGTTCGTGCCGCTCGATCGCATCGCAGACCCCGACGGCGTGCCGTCGACCGTCGCCGACACGCTCGGACTCTCGGTCGAGCCGGGGGTGCCGGTTTCGGAGACCGTCGCCGCCGCGATCACCGACCGCGAGATGTTGCTCATCCTCGACAGCTGCGAGCACGTGGTCGATTCCGTCGCGAACCTGGTCGTCAAGCTCTTGTCTGCCCCTTCGTCGCAGCGGGTCGTGGTGACGAGCCGCGAACCACTCGGTATACCCGGCGAGCGCGTCGTTGCGATCGCTCCGCTCGCATCGCCCGATGACCGTCTGCTCGACTCGATCGACGAAGAGGATCTGTTCGACTACCCCGCGGTGGAACTCTTCGTCGACCGTGCCGCGGCGCTCGACCCGGAGTTCACGCTGGACGAGCACAACGCCGCGCTGGTCGGACGAATCTGCAGCCGCCTCGACGGGTTGCCGCTCGCGCTGGAGATCGCCGCGGGGACGCTTCGGACTCTGCCCCTGGGCGATCTGGTCGATTCGCTGGACGAACGCTTCGAGCGACTCTCCGGTAGCGCGCGAACCGGAG
>SKVA01000531.1 GCA_007129695.1 Spirochaetaceae bacterium
ACGGTGCGAGTACCGTGGCGGGTTGAGGGGAGGAGACTGAGATGAACGAGCTGTTGTGGCTCGGAATGCTCGTCGTCAACTTTGCGTTCATTCTTGCCGTTTATCGGCTGTTCGGAAAGCTCGGGCTCTATATCTGGATCCCCGTCGCCGTCATCGTAGCAAATATCCAGGTAGTCAAGTACGTGGAATTGCTTGGGCTCACCGCCACGCTCGGCAACATCGTCTACGCCTCGTCGTTTCTCGTCACCGACATCCTGTCCGAGAACTACGGCCGAAAGGAAGCGAACCGGGCTGTCGCGATCGGGTTTGCCGCGCTCATCGCAATGGTCGTGCTGATGAACCTTGCGCTCGTCTTCGAGCCGCACGCGATCGACGAAGCCCATCCCCATCTGTCGGCGATCTTCACGCTGTTGCCGAGGATCACGCTTGCGAGTCTGCTCGCATACCTCGTCAGCCAGTATCATGACGTCTGGGCGTACAACTACTGGAAAGCCCGGCTACCCGGCAACAAACGGATCTGGATCAGGAACAACCTGAGCACACTCGTCAGTCAGTTGATCGACAGTATCGTCTTCACTCTCGGCGCGTTCATCGGGGTCGTCCCCGGTACCGCGCTCCTCGAGATCATCATCACCACGTACGTCCTGAAGGTGATCGTCGCCGCTCTTGACACACCACTCGTGTATCTCGCCCGCCGGTGGCACGATCGACACGTCATTGCGGAGGAGCCTTGACGCGGGCGCGCGGGCGCGGGCACACGCACGCGGCGCGCCGACAGCGGGCGCGCCGATAGTAGCAGCCTGGAAAGTTCCATGATATGGTAAGGAAATCCTAAGGCCGGGAGGTTTTGTGATATCGCAGTTCGTCGAGGCGGCCGAACAGGGTCGTCCGGTTTTTCTGACCGACGTGCGCCATGCAGTGAAGGACTCGCGCGGTTTCCAGGTCGAGGGCGTTCTCGTTCTGCCGGATGCAACGTCCGTGAAACGGTTCGTGATACCGATCCCCGAGCTCTCGCCGCTCACTGACCAGGAGCGGGAACTCATCTTTTCCTACGTGCTGGCAGAAATCTACAATCATCTCGCGACGCTCGGCGGCTATTCGCTCACGCTGTACTACGATCGCGGAAAGGCGCGGCTGGACGACCTCATCGCGGAGGTCGTGGAGCAGTTTCAGCTCGACCGAAGCCGCGGCGATCGGACGGAGCATGGTCGAATCATAAATATGCTCGATCGGATGAATGACGCGCTTCACCCAGACGTCCCTTCGGACGAGCGACGGTTCACCATCACGCGTGCGGATCTCGATGAGAAGCGGCCCGAACGACCATCGGTCTCCTTCAGAGCGTCGCCGAACGACACGTTTCAGGCGGTTACGGAAGGGCTCGACTCCACGATCATATGCGGTCTCGACGTCGGCGGGACCGACATAAAAGGGGTCCTTTCAGTCGGCGGGAATCTGCTCGCGCTCAACGAGTTCGACTGGAATCCCGCGAGCTACGGCGAGGTCGAGCAGATCATCGATCCGATCCTGACGATTGCTCGGCTGCTTCGCGCGCGCGCCGCCCTCGAGCGTGCCGGGGAAGACGGAGCGCTCGAGCGCGCGGATCTCATCGCCCAGGTCATCGCGGCGCTGCGGGCCGACTCGACGGTCGAGCAGATGGAACGCGCCGCGACGAGCGTCGAGCTGGCTCTGGGCGAACGGATGGTGTCGTTCGATGCGATCGGCCTCTGCTTCCCGGATGTCGTTGTTCGCAGCCGGATCGTCGGAGGCGAAGTCCCGAAGACGCTTGGGATGCGGCGCAACCCCCGACGCGATTTCGAGGAACAGTTCGGGGCGTTGACCGCGCTCGACACGCGACTCCTCGCGCTCTGCCGCGAGGGTGGGGTCGTGATGAACACGAACGACGGGCCAATGGCGGCTTTCACGGCCGCGGTCGAGATGGCCCGCTCCCAGACGCCGGAGCTCTGCCGCAACGGCGTGTTCGCGCACACGCTCGGCACCGATCTCGGGACCGGTCTCGTCCTCGCGGACGGCTCGATCCCTGAGATTCCGCTCGAAGTCTACAACCTGATTCTGGATCTGGGCAGCAACTCGGCGCGCGACTTCGCGCCGGAGGACCTGCGGAGCCTGCGAAACACCAACACCGGCATCGCGGGAACTCCGCAGAAGCTCGCGAGCCAGGCCGCCGCGTTCCGCCTGGCCGATGCGGCGTTCGTCGACGCGCGACCCGATCTGATCGAGGAGATCGAGCGGCGCGGATTTATCGTCGAGGAGGGTGCGCGGCTCATGCGGCTGGTCCCGGAGTCGCCGGTCGATCAGCGCAAACCGTACCTCGCGCACCTGATGGAGCTCGCCGAGACGGTTGACGAAGCGGCAGAGGTCTTCCGGACGATCGGCGAATACATGGCTGTGGTGTACGCGGAAACCGAGCATCTGCTCGAAACCGGGTTGAAGCAGCGGTTCCTGTTCGGTCGCCTCGTCAAATCGGCGCGGTGCTTCGAGCTCATGCGGGAGGGAGCCTCGCGCCGAGAGTCGGTCGAGCTCGTCGCTGCCGACAGCGAAATGGCATACACGCCGCTGATGAAAGCGCTCGACGCCGATCCGCACTACACCGTCGCGCAATTCGGTCAGGCCATTGGAGCGATCTACTTCGCGAATCTCGGGCTGCGGAACCCGGACCGGGCAGGCGTGCGCGGTTGACTCACTCCTTCCAGGGGAAGATCATGCCGCGCAGGGTCCGCTTTCCGACGCGCTCCCGCTCGTCGATGAGCAACGCGTCCCAGGGAATCCGTTTCCGATCCGCATCCGGATTCGCCTCGAGGTAATCGTACTTGAGCAGCCGGAGCTTCAGGCCGACCTGATGCCAGATCAACAGCCCGGTAATCCCCGGAAGCAGAAGCGCCGTGAAGACCGAGCCGACAACGATCGCGATGCTGCCGATCCCGAGCACGAGTGCAAAGAAGGTGTTGTCAAAGAAGATTACGAAACACTTGCGGATGATCTTCCCCACGTTGCTGTCGAGTTGGGCGCGGATGGGGAAGTAGAACTGGCTGGCGAGCGTCCAGATGACCAGGGCCCAGAAGAGAAATACGATCGCCGCCAATCCGATGATGCCGCCCATATTTGCATAGACCGGGACGCCGACGACGGCCACGAACACGACTGCGAGCCAGATGAGCCCGAAGATCACGCTGGATTTCCAGGTTTCCTTCAAATACTCGTACACTCTCCCGAACTCGGGTCCTTCATAGTTCGCGATGTCCCGCGCCGCCATCGAGATCGCTCCGCAGTAGACGATCACCAGCAGTCCACCGACGACCTGCGAGGCGATCGCGGCGAAGACGCTGATCTCGATCAGTACGGACGGGAGCAGTAACGGGACGGTGAGCAGCAGGATGATCCCGAGATTCATGATCACCACGCCCAGGAAATGATCCCACATGTCGAAGAAGGCCTTCTTCACCATGAACATCAACATTACCGTAGTATAGGGAGAAACGGGTCGAATCGTCAGCGATCGGCGAACCAGCGCACGACGGCGTCGGCCACGATGTCCCGATCGACGTGCTCCGCGAGATGGTGGTTGCTGCGATCAACGACGACCGTCTCGAGACGCGCGGCCGACGACCTGCGCGCAATCAGCTCCGCAACGCCCGGCGGGACCGCCCTGTCCGAGCGCGACACGACGACGAGTGTCTCGGCGCGCAGGTCGGCTAATGCGCGCAACCCGATGCGCTGCATCCGCAGCATCTCGGCCGCCATCGCGGTGTAGTGGTACGCGGCGTACTCGCGACCCATCTCGCGGGCCCGCGGATCGCTCTCGTGATCCTCGCGCCAGTCACCGCGGACCCGCGGGACAATGCGACGGAAGAACGGAGCGAGCACGATCGAACGCCTGGTGTTTCGGAATGCGGGGGCAAGGAGCGCCACCCGCTCCACGTTGAATCTCGCCGCGACGATCGCCGCCAGGATGGCGCCCATCGACGTGCCGGCGAGGTACGCGCCGGGATACTGCGCGTTCAGATCGAGATACTCGTCGATCGCGCGTCGCAACCAGACCGATGCATCGGTTTCCAGCATGTCGCGCATGCTCGTTCCGTGGCCGGGAAGCCGGGGCACAACGACGGTGTGACCCGCCTCGTGAAGGCGCTCGGCAAGCTGAGCAAGCCGTCCGGGCCATCCGGTCCACCCGTGAAACAGGAGGACGGCCTGAGGTCCCCCTCGCAGCTCGATGCGTCGGCCGAGCTCGCAGACGGCGGTCGATTCGGGTATTCGGCTGAGCCGCATGAAAGCTATGCTCGTGCGCAGCGGCTCGATTGTCAAGCGCTCGACCGGCACGGAAAGCGTTCTTGACGTGCGGAGAGGCGGCGGTTATGTTAACAAGGACATGACGAAACGGAACGACCCCGTCCATATCTTTCATCTCTACCGAAAGGACGGCACGGCGGTTTTCCTTCACCCGTTTCGGAAAGTCGACAAACTGTACAATCTGCTCGACAGGACGGAAATCAGGGGGCATTACGGAAACGAGCCCCGCGTGGAGTCGCTCACGCTGTTTCGCAACGAGCTGTACCGGCTCGTGGAGCAGGAAGTGAAGGGCTGGGTTTCGGATGCGCGGTTCATCCCGCGGTTCCTGATTTCATCCGGCGTCTTTCTCGTTTCGTTCCTGTTTCTCTCGTTCGTCATCCTGACGCCGGTTCCGGTGCTCGATGAGCTTGCGATCTCGCTCGGGCTCGCCATTCTCACGTACATCATGCTCGGGCGGAAGGACATGCAGTCCGAAGGCGCACTGAAGCGTCGGATCGCACTGCGGACGAAGGTCGACTCGATCGTCTTTACGGAGAACGAGTTCGTGAAACGTGTTGAGGACCTGCTCATCTCGCGTGAAGGCGAGAAACCGGAACGGCTCGTCGACGAACTGGTCAACCCGGACAGCGACCTGCTCGTCGCGGAGCACGAGAGCGAAGCCGCCCAGATGGTCGCCTACCTTGAAGACATGTTCAACGCCGGAAGCTTCCGTCAGACGGAGAAGCGCCTGAAACGGATGCAACGCGAGGACACCGAGTATCGCCATCACGTGATGCGCAAGTGGCTTGAAACGCACAAGATCGACGTCCCGCTGCTATCGCTCTACATGGATCTCAAGCGCAAGACCCGTACCGGGGTCTAGCTATCGGCCCGTTTCATACGACGACTGCTCGTCGACCGCGCCAATACTCTCCAGATCGATCGCGCGTAAGTCGCGCTGGAGTTGTCTCGTCGCAAGACTGATCTGCAGCAGGCGAGCGGCAGGGGAGAACGACGGATCGAGATCGAGCGCCCGCTGCGAGTACTCAATCGCCAGGTCGGTCTGCCCGAGCGACGAGGCTCGCCACGCTTCCAGGTAGTACTCGTCGACGAGCTCCTGCGTCGCGGCCCGACCCTCGTCGCCGAAACTGAGTCGGGCCTGCACGCTGAAACGGTCGAGACCCGAGAACTGCGTCGCGAGATCAAGGTTGTAGTTGACGTCGACGCTGATTTCCGCAAGAGCAAGAGTGGCGCCCATAGAGAATCGGGAGCCTCCGGCGCGCAGCAGGAAGCCGGTCTGCGCCGCAAAAAACGGCGTAATGCGCACCGTAACGCCCAGCGCTCCGCCGATCGGCGGCGGTGGGACGCCGGAGGCGAGCGAGACCGGCACGATGAGGTCGCTCGCGACGGTAATCGGTCGGATCGGCGAATATGCGACGCCGGTCGTGATCTGCGAAGGAAGAGGCTCGCTTCCCACCGGGGGACCGAAGTTCCGCGCGGAAGCCCCCGCCGCGAAATTGGGCGTTCGCGCCGAGTACGTCTTGAAGAGATCGAACCGTGAAAGCACGCCGAAATCGGCGGCGAATCCGATCATCGTCTGATTCGGCGCGACCACCTCGGGAACGTATCGGTAGGCGGTCTTCATGGTCGCGCCGACCGAGATGCCCGGGAACGAGTACGACCGCAGCAGATTGTACGAGGCATTGAGCCCGACGCTCCCCTCGCTGTATCGGCCGCCGGATACCTGACGGCTCG
>SKVA01000078.1 GCA_007129695.1 Spirochaetaceae bacterium
CTTGGTAATCAGCTCGGCTACCATCTGCTCGAACTTCGCGCGGGTCAGACCGTACTGAAGGTGCTTCGGGCCGCTCGAGTCGGCGGTGATGAACGGGAGGTTTATGTCGGTCTGCTGCGTGCTCGACAGCTCCTTCTTGGCCTTTTCGGCGGCTTCGCGCAGCCGCTGGAGCGCCATCCGGTCCTTCGACAGATCGATCCCGTAGTCGTTCTTGAAGCTCTCTACGAGCCAGTCGATGATGCGCTGGTCGAAATTGTCGCCACCAAGGTGAGTATCGCCGTTGGTGCTCTTCACTTCGAACACGCCGTCGCCGAGCTCGAGTATCGAAATGTCGAACGTGCCTCCCCCAAGGTCGTAGACAGCGATCTTCTCCTCGGTCTTGTCCTTGCCGAAACCGTAGGAGAGCGACGCGGCGGTCGGTTCGTTCACGATCCGCTTGACCTCGAGCCCCGCGATCTTGCCTGCGTCCTTGGTCGCCTGCCGCTGCGCATCGTTGAAGTACGCCGGTACAGTGATCACCGCTTCCGTAACTGTTTCGCCGAGATAATCCTCAGCCGTCTCCTTCATCTTCTGGAGAATCGCGGCCGAAATCTCCGGCGGAGAGTACTGTTTGTCGGCGACCTGAACGCGTGCGCCGCCGCTGCCGTCCTGGGTGATCGTGTAGGGAACCATCGAAATCTCTTCCGAAACCTCGTTGAACCGTCGACCCATGAACCGTTTGATCGAGTAGATCGTGTTCTCTGGATTCGTCACCATCTGGTTCTTCGCCGGCTGCCCGACAAGCCGTTCGCCCTTGGACGTGAACGCGACCATTGAGGGCGTCGTGCGCTGGCCTTCGGCGTTCTGAATGACAACCGGCTCGCCACCCTCCATTACGGAGACGCAGGAATTCGTTGTTCCCAGGTCAATACCGATGATCCTACCCATGCTTACTCCTCTTTCCGTTCGTCCGGCGCATCGCCGGTCGGCGCATCGCCGGTCGGCGCATCGCCGGTCGGCGCATCGCCGGAATCGCCATCGGCAGACGCGGCGACGGGCACCGACACCTTCACCTTGGAAGGCCGCAGCACCTTCTCATTCAGAAGATACCCTTTTTGATAGTCTTCGAGCACTACCGAAACGTCGTGTTCGGAGGACTCCTCGGTGAGCATCGCCTCGTGCCGTTGCGGGTCGAACTCCGTGCCGACGCTTTCAAACCGAACGAGCTTCCACTTGCGCGCGAGCATCGCCGTGAACTGCTTTTCTATCATCGCGACGCCGTTGAAGAACGCGTCGAAGTCGCGCGACTCCTCCGCGGACTTGATCGCGCGCTCGAAGTCGTCGATGATCGGCACGATGTCCAGGAGTAGTTCGCGATTCGCGTACGCGGCGAACTCCTCCTTTTCGCGCAGCATCCGTTTGCGATAGTTGTCGAAGTCGGCGGTCTTGCGCAGAAGCTGCTCGGTCAACTCGTCGATGCGAGCAGCAAGCTCCATGACTGTCTGTGCCTGCTCGACGACCGGCGCATCCGCGTCACCACTACCCGCGTAGGCACTGCCTGGTGTGGCTTGCGCCGAGTCGTTCACTGTGTTGTCGCGTTCGTCCGACCGGCTCTGACCTTCGAGGTCCTCAGTGCCGTCCGCGTTTTTTCCGGTCGCGTCTCCGTCTGCTGTCATGACTGCCTCGATTTTGCTTTTGTGCAAGGTACTTCGCGCCCTACCCAACGTCAAGGTCGACCAGCCAACGTCAAGGTCGACCAGCCAACGTCAAGGTCGACCAGCCAACGTCAAGGTCGACCAGCCAACGTCAAGGTCGACCGGCCAACGTCAAGGTTAAGACACAGTTAAGGAGTCCTACGCGACGCTGCGGCGCGCACTGTGTATTTTGTGCAAGAGGAACCATGAGTATCGTAGCACTCGAATCAGTCCATAAAGTCTATCCGCTCGGTCGTACCGAAGTGAAAGCCGTCAACGGGGTCACGTTTTCGATCGAACGCGGAGATTTCATCTCGATAGCCGGGCCATCGGGCTCCGGGAAGTCGACCATCCTGAACCTGATCGGATGCATCGATACGCCGACCTCCGGACGCGTGCTCATCGATGGGAACGAGACGGGCGGCCTTACCGACCGTGAGATCACCGCGCTGCGGCACCGTTTCATCGGATTCATCTTCCAGAGCTTCAACCTGGTCCCGGTACTCAACGTGTTCGAGAATATCGAGTTTCCGCTTCTGCTGGGAAAGGAAACGGCGAACCGCAAGGATCGCGCCGAGTACGTCGACTTCCTGATTGAAGCAGTCGGGCTCACGCAGTGGCGCGATCATCGTCCGAACGAGTTGTCGGGCGGACAGCGCCAGCGCGTGGCGATCGCGCGGGCGCTCGTCACGAAGCCGCAGGTCGTACTCGCCGATGAACCGACGGCAAATCTGGACTCGAAGACGGGCAACGCGATTATCGAGCTGATGAAGCGGATCAACCGCGATCTGAGCACGACGTTCATTTTCAGCACGCACGATCCGTCCATCGTCGACATCGCCGACCATGTTATCAGGTTGCACGACGGCGTGATAACCGAGGACCGAAGAACCCGCGACGCGGTGCCTTCGGGCGCAGCTGGGAAGTAGCGATGCCGCTCCTGTTCCGGATTGCGCTACGGAATCTGCTCGAGCATCGCGGGAAGACGCTCATCCTGGGCATACTGATCGCGCTTGGCGTCGTCATTCTGATCGTAGGCAACAGCATGATGGATACGGCGCGCGAGGGTATTCGCCGCGCGTTCATCGACAACTACACCGGGGACATCATGGTGGCCGGAGTCGCCGACGGTCCGATCAGCCTGTTCGGCGTGCAGACCGTCGGAGGGATCGACCCGACGCCAGTTCTTCCCGACTTCGACGCTATCGCCCGGCACGTCGATTCACGCGACGACGTTGTCGCGTGGACCGCGCAGATCACCGGATTCGGGTTCCTTCGCGCCGAGGACGAGCGTATCGACGGCATTCGTAACAGCGTTCTGACCGTGCTGTTCGCGGTCGACCCCGACAGTTACTGGCGTGCGTTCGACAACATCGAAGTGGTATCGGGTCGGACGCTCCGCCCCGGAGAGATCGGTCTGATGCTCAGCACCGACCGTCACCGCGAACTCGAGCGGACGACGCTCGCCGCGCTCGCCGACGCCGGGCATTCCGACGATGAAGTCGCGATCGAGGTCGGTGATCAGGTGCGGATCGTCGGACTTACAGCCGATGGGTTGCCCAGGATCCGCGTCGTTCCGCTCGTCGGCATCTACGACATAAAGGGCATCAACGAGGGCGTCGGGTTTGAGCTCGTCAGCTACCTCGATCCGCAGACCCTGCGAGCGATCCAGAGACTCAACCTTGGAGCGAGCGCGGCCGTAACGCTCGACATCGCAGACACCGAGCTGCTCGACCGTGACTTTTCCGCCGGTGCCTTTGACGTTGACGATCTATTTGGTGACTCGTTGCTGGCCGACGACGGGTTCGCTGACGATCCGTTCGCGCAGATCGACTTCGACGACATCGACGCGATACTGCGTCGCGACCGGACGCAGCCGGCTGCAGAGGAGAGCGAAGGGGCGGCGACGATCCAGGGTCGAACCTGGAACTACATGCTGATCCGCGTCCGCAACCCCAGGCGTACCGACGCGATAGTCGACGAACTGAACGGGTTCTTCGCGTCCAGCGGTATCGCCGCGCGCGCGGGAAACTGGGAAGCCGCCGCCGGGCCCTTCGCGACGACGGCCGACGTGATTCGGACCGTTTTCAACGTTGCGATCAGCATCATCGGAATCGTCGCGCTGATCATCATGACCAACACGCTGGTCATTTCCGTCCTGGAGCGAACGAGCGAAATCGGCACGATGAGAGCGCTCGGTGCCCAACGCGGTTTCGTCTGGAGGATGTTCGCGTGGGAGACGCTGACGATCACCACCGTGTTCGGAATTCTGGGCGCCCTTGTCGCGCTCGGGATCATCGGCGCGCTCAATCTGATCGGCGTCCCAGCGACGAACACGTTTCTGACAATCCTGTTCGCCGGTCCCGAGCTCAAGCCAATCGCGTCGGGATCGAGTATCGTGAGCGCGCTTGTCGTAGTCAGCGCGGTCGGACTGATCGCGCACCTCTACCCGGTCGCCGTGGCACTGAGGATCGCCCCGATCAGGGCGATTCAGTCGGAGTAATCGATGAAGCTTGTCCTGATCGCCCTGCGAAACCTGAACCGCCAGAAACGCCGAACGTACCTGCTCGGTGGAGCGATCGCGTTCGGCATCCTGATCGTCACGCTGATCAATGGATTCGCCGGTAGTTTCGTGATCAATGTCAGCGAGAACTTCTCCCAGCTGCTTGCCGGACACCTGTTCGTGTCGGCGGTCGAAAGAAGCGACGACGGGCGCGAGCGGCGAATCGTCGGCGATGAACAGCCGATACTCGGAGCACTCGAAGCATCGGGAGTACCCATCGTGACGGTAACGCGGCGAAGCGATTTCAGCGGGGCGCTCTTCTTCCAGGGTACGAGCGTCCGGCAGAATATCGTCGGCGCTGACTGGACGCGAGAGCGGTTCCTTCGCGACCGGCTCGTCCTGGTCGACGGGAGCTTTGAGAATATGCTCCGCACGGGCGCCGACGGCCGCAGGAACGGCATCATCCTCACGCGCGACATTGCGCGAAGATTGAACGTCGAAATAGACGATCGGGTCGTTGTGCGGATGCAGACCGTTGACAGGCAGCAGAACGTGGGTGAGTTCGTGGTTGCGGCGATCAGCTTCGACCCCGGGCTGTTCGGCCAGCTGTCCGCCTACGCCGACCTCGATTACGTGAACGAACTGCTCCTGGTGCCCGCGGGCAGCTACCAGACGATTGGTGTGTTCATCCCCGACATCCAGGCGATCGACGAATCTGCAGAGACGCTCTACGCGGCGCTTACCGAGCGCGCGAATGTGTTCCCCCGGACCCGTGGCAGCGATGATCCTGAGAATCCGGTTGCGGCGCTCTTCGACAGCGGCGATGACGAGGAGTGGACCGGAACGCGCTACCGGTTACTGACGCTGAACGACATTCTCAGCGAAGTGCAGCAGATCGTACTCCTGCTCAACGGGGCCGCGCTCGTGATCCTGCTTGTGCTTTTCCTGATTATCATGGTTGGAATCACGAACACGTTCCGGATGATCATGTTCGAGCGCGTCAAGGAGATCGGGACGATGCGTGCGCTCGGGATGCAGCGACGGCGTGTACTGCTCAGCTTTCTGCTCGAGGCGGGCTTTCTCGCGATAGGCGGGATAGTTGTGGGTCTTGCCCTTGCCGGTGTAGTGATGTTCTTTGTGAGCCGGATCTTCATGGGGCTCGACTCACCGATCTTCATACTGCTGAAGAACGGCTACTTCACGTTCCGGCTGCTGCCGGTGCAGGTCGCCATGAACTCGGTCATCGTCACAATCCTCACGGTTCTTGCGGCGTATGTCCCGAGCCGTAAGGCTGCGCAGATGCGTCCGGTCGACGCGCTGCGCGCGTAAAAGGAGGAAGCATGCGCTTCACCAAGCAATCCCATACGGCACACCCGACCCACCCAACCCGCGCGTTGTCGCTGATCGCCTTCGCGATTCTGGTTGCGACCGGTCCAACGCAGGCGGCGGGGGCCGACGCGCCTGACTTCGCGCGGATGCTCGCCGACATCGATGCGCTGACCTCGTTCGGTGACGGAGACTTCTCCGCGGTGTACACGATTATCGCCGAGCGACCCGGCGAGGAGCGCGAGGTCACGCAGGCCCGGCTCTTCCGGCGCGACCGGACCAATCAGTTCCTGATCCTGATCCTGCAGCCCGACGTCCAGCGTGGACAGGGGTACCTGCAGATCGACGACAACGTGTGGTTCTACGACCCCGACAGTCGTCGCTTCGAGCGAACTACGATTCGGGACAACATACAGGGTTCGGACGCGCAGAATGCCGACCTTTCGCAGAGAAACCTGAGCGAAAACTACGATGTGGTGGCATTGGAAGAGGATCGACTCGGTAGCTTTGACGTGTACATTCTCGATCTC
>SKVA01000019.1 GCA_007129695.1 Spirochaetaceae bacterium
CGAGGTCGCCGACGATCCGGTCGGAAGCGACGCGGTGGTATCGATCCCGCTCGAGTCTGCCGAGCTCGGTCTGCATCCCGACCGCGATGCCGTGCTCGATGCCGGTGATCCGGGCACGCTCGCGGG
Organism: Spirochaetaceae bacterium; assembly: GCA_007129695.1. GTDB lineage: Bacteria > Spirochaetota > Spirochaetia > DSM-27196 > SLST01 > SLST01. Next base: position 127 of record SKVA01000019.1, read on the forward strand.
TTTTCTCCGCTTCGCGCGCGATCGGTACCGGCCCGAACGCGTTGCTCTGTTCTTCTGGGGCGCCGGGCGCGGGGTGAGGGCCCCGATCGTCGATCTGGTTTCAAACGGTGAACTCTCCGCGGCGTCGATCGCCGATGTCGTGGCGAGCGTTCCGCTCACGTCGTCGAGCACGCTCGATGTGGTCGGGTTCGACTCGGCGTTCACCGCCGGAATCGAGCTCGCGTACGAGATGCGTCGGTGCGCGCAGATCATGGTCGCCTCTCAGGGATCGGTGTCACCATCCGGTTGGGACTACGAATGGCTCCTACGCAGTTTTCTGCAGACCGACCGAAGCCCGGCGGCGCTTGCCGCCGCGATTGTCGGGTCGGCACCCGGCTTTGCGTCGGCGCCCGATGCGCTGAGCGCGGTAGACCTGCGCGCGGCAGAGCGGGTCAACGCTGCGCTCAACGCGTTCAGCGTCGCGGTGTTCGCATCGATCCCGACCGACCTGCTGCGCCGGGCGGTGCGCTACACGCTCTTCTACGACCTTGTCGACTTCTATGCGACGCCCGGAGACCTGTCGATCGATCTTGCCGATCTGGGCGACGTTGTCGCGGCGAACCACGGAATCGCCGGGGATGAGGCCGCCGAGCTGCAGGATGCGGTCCGGTCGGCCGTTCTTGCTACCTGGTCGCGTACAGGGCGGGCATCGGGCGTGTCGGTGCACCTTGTCCCGTTGGAGTCCGACGGAAGCGCCGCAGGATCGCATCACGGCGCGTGGTTTCACGGGTATCACGGTAGCGACCGACTCGCGTTCACCGAGCGTTCGCAATGGACGATCGGCGTCGCCGGCGGACGCGGGTTGCTCTACCGCCTCTTCTACGAGGTGCTTCCATGAGCGTGCGCGGCATCATGGAACGTCGGCGTCCGGCGTGCGTCGTGTGCGCGCTCGCAACCGTGGTCGCAACCATCGCGCTGGTCGCAATCGTGGCGCCTGCGATGCTCGATGCCGGGACGATCACGGTGACTGGAAACGTGGTTGTCCCCGGCTACACCGTCGTCAGATCGAGCTACACCATCAGGAGCCGGACAATCGGAGCAACCCGGTACACCGAGCGGGGCGCGTACACCGAAACTACGTATGGCGGATCGAACGACGGGCATGTCACGCACGTGGGGGTAGCGATCACATCGGAGCCCGCTCCGGTGCTTGACCCGGGTGACACGACCGAGACGATCCCTGAGACGGTGATCGTGTCGGTTCCCGACTCCATCGAGACCGTCACCGTTACGGTCGCGTACGACGGTCCACCCGGTGTCGACGGTCCTGGCAATCTGGCGCACCCCGCGGACTTCGATACTCCGGTTCTGACCGAGCCCGATCCGGGCGTGCTGACGGAATTACCCGTCGAACTGACGGCTACAGCGCGCGCTGATGTCGATCGCGCGATTGCGGCCGCAACGTCGGTCGACGGGCTCTACGCCGGGCTCGTCGACGGATCGGCGCGCGAAGCGAACCAGATCGCGGTGGGCGATCCTGTTCTGATCGCGACCGGCGAAGTCACCGTCACGTATACCGACCTGCGGCTCGACGCGGGCGCCGTCGCGATGAATCTCACCCGAACGTACCGCAGCGCGACCGCCGCGGTCGGATCGCTCGGTCCGGGGTGGAGTTGGAGTCTGGACACGCGAATCGTGTTTGGTACATCGACCGGCGCCCGTGACGCGGCGATCGCAGTGTCGCACGCTGCCGACCGTGTTGCCGAAGCGCGAGCGGAGCTCACGCGACGGATAGACCGGGCGATCGGGCAACGAAGCGACAGGATCGCGCAGCTGGCCGCGGCCGCCGCGATCGCGCGCGAACTCGAACGAGCGCTGCGCTCCATGGACTACGCCGGGCCGCTTCGCGATGCGGTGATGTCGGCCGCGCGCGCACAGGCCGATCAGGCCGCGTCGATTGCCTGGTCGCTCGAGGCAGAGGCCGATCGTCTACGCGGGGAGCGAACCGCAATCGAGACCGGGGTCGGCCCGGCGGCGCACGCAGAGCTCGACGCGATTCTGGCCGACATCGGCGACCGCGCAGCCGACCTGTCCACCGCGGCTGCGGTCGCAGGCGAGCGGGCGCGCGCTAATGACCGGTTTGATTCGGTATCGGTCGACGCTGCGATCATCGCCGCCGGCAACGACTCGTTTACCGTGATCGGTCCCGACGGACGCCCTCGCCGCTTCACGTCGGTCGACGGCGTCGCAGGCTGGAACGACTCCGACCGGCTCGGTCCGATCGTGGGTCTGCGATACACGTCCGCTGAGCCGGGTGACGCGACACTGGTGCAACTCGCCGACGCAACCTGGGCTCTCATCGACGCAGACCGGATCGTCTGGCGATACGGGGTCGACGGGGAACTGCGTTCAGTAGTCGACCGCAACGGAAACGGATTCGTCTGTCATTACGACGGCGCTCTGCGACTGTCGCACCTGACCGATACCCGATCGCGCGAGATCCGGTTCGACCGGGACGACGCCGGGCGCGTCGTCCGGATCATCGCCCCCGAATCCACCGAGATAGCGTATGCGTACGCCGGCGGGATGCTCATGGAGGTGACCGACCGAATGGGCTCGGTCCATCGCTACGAGTACGATGTGCGTGACGTGCAGATGCTCCTGACGCGTTCGATCAACCCGGACGGGACGGCCCGCACCTACCGGTACGACCGCGTCCGCGGAGTGTGGCGTGCGACCGCGTCGATCGACGAAGCGGGATACGTCGAGCGGTTCGACGTAACGGCGAGCGGACGCGCCCTCCACACGTCGCCCACGGGCCGAACTACCGAGTACCGGTACGACGAGGCGCTTCGCCTGATCGAGGTCATCCACCCCGACGGATCATCCGAGCGTACCGACTACGACGCCCGTGGGAACCCGGTCCGGCATCGGGCAGGCGGCGACGAGGTTCAGATTGTCTACGAGCGATCTGCCGGTGGTCGCGATCTACCGGCGCTCGCGCGCTATGGCGACGGGTCGACCGAACGCTGGAGCTACACAGACGGAGGTGCGCTTGCTGCCTACACCGATCGGCGTGGAAACGCGACCCACTACTCGTACGACGCGCACGGCAACCTTGCGCGGGTCGACTATCCTGACGGCACGATCGACCGGTACGACCGGGTAGCGCATGGCGTCGCGGCGGCGGGTGAAGTCTCGCGTTGGATCGATCGGCGCGGGAACGTGTTCAGCTACGAGTACGACGCGTTCGGCCATCTGCTGCGGGTCAGCGATTCGATCGGACTGATTGCAGCGTGTGAGACCGATCGGTTGGGACGGATCGTCGCAACCACCGATGCGGTCGGCCGGACGGCTCGGGTCGCGTACCGAGCCGATGGAACGGTGTCGAGAATCGTGGGCTCCCGCGACGAATCGGTCGAGTACGACTACGGCGATCGTGGCCAGATCAACCGTGTCGTCAACAACGGACATGAGACTGCCTTCGAATGGGACGAGCGGATGCTGTTGCGTTCGGTCATCGACGCGGCCGGAGACTCGATCTCTTTCGAGTACGACGCCGATGGACTCCCGATCGCACGCGAGGTTCGCTCGGGGCGCGACGCATTCATCGGTCGCGTAGAGTTCGAGTACGACGCACGTGGCCGCGTGACGCTCGGGCGCGACGCTGAGACCGGAGCGACCGAACGCTACGAGTATGACCTTCGGGGCAGGATCACCGCATTGACCGATCCGGCCGGCCACCGCGTGGAGTATCGGTACAACGCCGACGGTCTGCCGGTTGAGAAGTCGTGGTTCATCGACGGTTCTTTGCGAAGCGAGCGCTTCGACTACGATCGGGGCGGCGTGCTTCGCAGCTGGACCGATCCCCGCGGGTCGCAGTGGAGGTCGCTCCACGACGTGCGCTCCCGGACGACAAGACTGATCGATCCCGACGGCGCTATCCTCGACGAACGCCTTCTGGATCCCTACGGCGCGGTGATCGAGCGGGTCGACGGAGCCGGGCTGCGCGACGTGTACCGCTACGACCTTCGCGGCCGGTTGGTCGAAGCCCGTCGCGGAGCTCTCCGCGTCGCGTCGTACGAGTACGATGCGATCGATCGCGTGACGGCATTCGTAGACGCCGAAGGCGCGCGCTGGTCGATGTCGTACGACCGAGACGGTGCGATGTCGATGACCGATCCGGCAGGTGGAGTCCAGACGCTGGTCTACCGACCCGATGGGCTGCTTTCGCGGACGATCGATCCGGACGGGCTGATTACTCGATTCGAGTACGACCCGGTTGGTCGTCTGTCGGTCCGCGTCGACCCAGGACAGCCGGATCGCAGGACCGAGTACGGCTGGCACGTCATGGGCGGTCTCGCGACGATCACCGACTCCGAGGGCCGAACTCAACGATTCGAGTACAACACGTCGGGTCAGCTCGTATCGTCGGTTGGACCGCTCGGTGCGACCACTGTGTACGCGCGGGACGCGGTCGGACGGATCGTGATGGAGACCGATCCGACCGGACGTCGGACTTCGTACCGCTACGACCCGACCGGGCAGCTACTCAGTGTATGGAACGGAGATGCCTTGGAGATGCTCTACGAGTACGATGCCGCCGGTAGTCTGATCGCGCAGACCGACGGCGCGGGTCGCCGGCACCGCTATCGGGTCGATCACCACGGCAGGGTGATCGCCGAAACGACCACCGACGGAGCCATCCGGCGGATTCGTTACGACGCAGCGGGCAGGGTAGAGTCGCTGACCGATTTCTCCGGGATCACCGCCATAAACGACTACGACGCGGCCGGACGGCTCGTGTCGGTTCGCTACTCCGACGGGACGCAGACCGCGTACCGCTACGACCGCACGGGCCGAGTGACCGAAGCGTCCAATCAGCACGACCGGGTCGAACTGGCCTACGATCGGGTCGGACGTCTGACCGGAGCGCGAAGCCAGGCGACCGGCAATGACATTGCGTACGAGTACGACAGGGCTGGACGGCTGCTGATCCGGTCTGACCGGTACGCCGGAACCGTCACCGCGTACGAGTACGATCGGGCGGGTATGCTTTCAGCGGTCGTCGATTCGGTGGCGGGTAGAACAACCGTGTCGTACGACCGTACGGGGCTGCTGACCGGTGTTCTCCATCCCAATGGCGTCGGTGAGGAGGTGATGCGCGACGCGGCCGGACGGATCCGCGCCACGACGGTACGTGACCCGCGGGGCGCTGTACTCTTCGGCGTCGCTCACGTCTACGACATCGCCGGGCGCAGGATCTTCGACATCGACTCCGACGGTGCGGTCACCGGGTATCGCTACGATGCGGCCGGGCGGCTCTCGCGGGTTCAGTATCCGCTTGCCGGGCCGAAGCGTGACGCGGACCTGGCAACGCTTCGCAGATTCGGCGTTGCCGTCACCGCATCCACTTTACCGGGACTGCCCGATTACCTCGACGTTACGCCCGAACAGGCTGTCGAGCTCGGCGTCGCCTTTCGCGCGATTGATCGCCTGGCGAAGCCGGCTGTGTCGGCGTATCAGGCCGTGTGGACCGAGTCGTTCGCGTACAATGGCGCGGGAGACCGAACCGATTGGCGTACCGATGCCGGGGCCGTCGAGTATACGTACGACGGCTCTGGTAGACTTGTCAGAGCGGGTGCGACCGCGTACGCTCACGATGTGGCGGGCAACCTGATCGGGGAGCACAACGCCTCGGGTCGAGTCGACTACCGGCATAACGCCCAGAACCGGGTGGCGCACGCGTCGCTCGACGCGACTACCGTAACCTACACGTACGACGCGCTCGGCCGTCGGATCGCTCGACACGAGTCGGGCGGTCACGTCCTGATGAAGCCTTCGGAGGCCACGCTGTCAACGGTGTACCGTTACGATGGCGTCGGCCACTCGCTCTC
>SKVA01000177.1 GCA_007129695.1 Spirochaetaceae bacterium
CGACGTCGCCGCCGGCGGCAAGGAAGCGAACGAGGTTCTTCGCACGTGGGGCGACAAGCCGTCGTTCGCGTTCGACCCGATCAATCACGTGGCGCTCGTCACGTCGCTCGGGCTCGTCGACTACGAGCGCGGCGTGAAGATGGGCGGCAACGGCTTCTGGCTCTATCGCGGGATCGGCTCGCGGCTGGAGTGGGCGCTCCTGAACTACTTCATCGACACGCACCTGGCCGACGGATACGAGTTCATCCTCCCGCCGCACCTGCTGACCTACCAGTGCGGGTTCACCGCGGGCCAGTTCCCGAAGTTCGAGGACGACGTGTTCCAGCTGCGTAGCGACGACCGCTCGCCCGGCGAAGGCCGTGCGTTCACACAGTTCATCCTCCCGACCGCGGAGACCGCACTGATCAACTTCCATCGCGACGAGATTCTCTCCGAAGAGGAGCTGCCGCGGAAGTACTTCGCCTACACGCCGTGCTATCGCAAGGAGGCCGGTAGCTACCGCGCGCAGGAGCGCGGCATGATCCGCGGACACCAGTTCAACAAGGTCGAGATGTTCCAGTTCACGACGCCGGAGACCTCCGATGCGGCGCTCGACGAGCTGATAGCGAAGGCGGAGGCGCTCGTCCAGGGGCTGGGCCTGCACTATCGCGTCAGCAAGCTCGCCGCCGGCGACGCGTCGGCGGCGATGGCCAAGACGTACGACATCGAAGTATGGATCCCGAGCATGGGCGAGTACAAGGAGGTCAGCTCGGCGTCGAACGCGGCCGACTATCAGGCCAGACGCGGGAACATCCGGTTCAGGCGCGGCGATCGCCAGATCGAATACGTCCACTCGCTGAACGCGAGCGGGCTTGCGACCAGCCGCATCCTGCCCGCGATCGTCGAGCAGGGGCAGCAGGCCGATGGATCGGTCGTGCTGCCGGGCGTGCTCGCCGAGCGACTCGGAGTCGAGCGGCTCGAACCCGGGGAGCCGGCCGGTAAGAGCTGATCTGCTCCCTTTTTTAGCGAGCCCGCGGGAAAGCGCGAGCAGAGAGTTCTGCTTTTTGCTACTATAGAGGCGATGAGTGGCAGGCAGTGCGACGTCTGTGGCGAAGGACCCGGCTGGGTCCAGACGTACCAGACACGGGGAAGCGAATACGATGAGCTGTGGCTGTGCGCGCGCTGCGCGGAGGCGCTCGGCGTGACGCCGGGAGATCCGACCTACGGGCCGACCGTTCGCGAGCTGCTGAGCGGTCTCATCGCGACGCAGGCGGCTACGAGCTGCAGCTGCGGCACGTCGTTCCGACAGATTCGCGAGCGAGGCGCCGTCGGCTGTCCCGACTGTTACCACACGTACCGGAGCCAGATCTACGAGCTGCTGACGCACAGCTGTGGCGCGCATTCGGGTGGAGAGCCCCAGATCGTGCACCGCGGACGTCTGCCGCGGCGTATCGAGGTGTACCGGGGACTGCTCATCGACCGTGAAGCCCGACTCGAGGAGCTACGCGACGCGGTCGACCACGAGGACTACGAGCGCGCCGCCCGGATCCGCGATCGTCTGACCGACCCGGGAGAGCGGTGACCGTGACTGCGCGTAGTACGCCGCTTCCGCCCGCCGTACCGTGGGTTTGTGACGATGCGACCGACTCCGACGTCGCGATCGCGTCGCGAGTCCAGGTCGCCCGCAACCTGTCAGGATATCCTTTTTTCGACGCCGAGCCGGCCTCAGCGTATCGCGATGCGCTCGAAACGGTCGACGCCGTGCTTCGCGCGACCGCCACAGAGCTCTTCGGCGAGCCGTACACCCTGCTGACCGACCGATCGATCTGCGACAGCGATAGAATCAGGCTCGCGGAGCGAGGAATCGTCGACGGGACGCAGGCCGATTCGGTCTTCCTGTCGTCAGACGAGCGGTTCGTCGCTGTGATAGGCGGAGAGGACCACCTGCGGCTGCTGTGTACCGCGCCGGGACGCGCCGTTACCGCCTGCGTGCAGCGCGTGGTCGATGCCGATATTCGGCTCGAAGAGTCGCTCCACTACGCGGTTTCGATGGACCTCGGGTATCTGTCGTCTCGAATCGCCGAAGTCGGTACCGCGCTTCGTGCGTCGGTCGTGCTGCACCTCCCCGGGCTTCTGAGTCGAAAACGGATCGGCCGGATTCTCGGTCGACTCGGCCGGATCGGCTGCGAAATGCCGAGCATGGCCGCTCCGCGCAGCGGCCTGTTCGTGCTTCGTAACCGCATCACTTTCGGGCTCGAAGAATCGGCGATCGTCGAGCGCGTCGACGCGTGCGCGCGGCGGCTCGTCGCGCTCGAGCGCCGCGCGCGCGAACAGATTACTGCAACGCAGGCCGATGAGATCCGCGAGCGCGCCCAACGCGCGCGCGATGAACTGCAGACCAGCGAAATGCTCTCGCGCGAGCAGACCGCGCTCCTTGCGAGCGACCTGCGCTTCGCGTCCGTCGCCGGACTCCTGGGCGGCTATTCTCCTGCCCTTTTGGCAACCCTTTTTTTTCTGGGCAAGGATAGCCATATTAGTGGTAGTCGGGGACCGCGTCGACCGGAATCAGGAGAGGACGATACAGACACCGACGAGGTCCGTGCGAGCGTCGTTCGCGAGCTGCTCGCCGACTGCCACGCTCATTGAGCTGGGAGGGTTTATGTTCAAGGGTCTGACACAACGCGCTCAAAAGGTTCTGACGATACTCGCGCAGGATGAGGCCAAGCGCTTCCACTCCGATCAGCTGCTTCCCGAGCACATCATGCTCGCGCTTCTCAAGGAGGGCGGCGGGCTTGGGTACAAGGCGCTCGAGCGGGCCGGAATCGACCCCGCACGGATGCAGATCGACATCGAAAAGGAGATCCCGCGCAAACGCGGCGGGTTCATCCTGGGCGATGTACCGCCGAGCTCGCGGGGCAAGAAGGTTCTGGAAGACAGCGCCGAAGAGGCGCGTAACCTGGGTCACGAGTACATCGGCACCGAACACCTGTTGCTCGCGTGCTCACGCGAAGCCGATAGCGTGACCGCGCGGTTTCTGAGTGAACACGGCTGTACCGTGGAAACGCTGAGAGAGCTGATCTCCGATCTCAGCGGATCGACGCAGACGACCGCTACCGCTCCTGCCACGCGAACCGCGCAGGCCAAGCGCAAGGCATCCACGACCGTCGGTACGAACAAGAAGACGACGCCGACGCTTGACGAGTTCTCCCGCGATCTGACGCAGTACGCGCGCGAAGACAAGCTCGACCCCGTTGTCGGGCGCGCGAAGGAGATCCAGCGCGTAATCCAGATCCTTGCGCGACGCACCAAGAACAACCCGGTTCTCATCGGGGAGCCCGGTGTAGGCAAGACCGCTATTGTCGAAGGGCTCGCGCAGAGCATCGTCGACGGCACCGCGCCGGAGGTACTGATCGGCAAGCGCGTGATGACGCTCGACCTTGCATCGCTTATCGCCGGCACGAAGTACCGCGGCGAGTTCGAGGAGCGCCTCAAGCGCGTGATGAAGGAGATCATCACCGCCGGGAACATCGTGCTGTTCATCGACGAGCTGCACACGATCATCGGTGCCGGTGGTGCCGAGGGCGCGATCGACGCGAGCAACATGCTCAAGCCCGCGCTGTCGCGTGGCGAGATCCAGTGCATCGGCGCGACGACGCTCAACGAGTACAAGAAGTACGTCGAAAAGGACGCCGCGCTCGAACGACGCTTCCAGACGATCTACGTCGACGAGCCGACGGTCGAGCAGACGCTCGAGATCCTCAAGGGTATCAAGGAGCGCTACGAAGAGCACCATAACGTGTCGTACACGCCGGGTGCGCTCGAAGTATCGGCGACGCTCGCCAGGCGCTACATGCCCGACCGGTTCCTTCCCGACAAGGCGATCGATCTGATGGACGAGGCGGGAAGTCGCAAGCGGATCCACAACTCGGTCCGTCCCACCGAGCTCGCCGAACTCGAGCGGGAGATCGAGCGGTTGAACGCTGAGAAGCTCAGCCTGGTCAACGGGCAGAACTACGAGCGCGCAGCGGCTGTTCGCGATCAGGTCCGGCAGCTGAAGACCAAGGTCGAAGAGATGAAGAGCGAGTGGAAGGTGACGCTCAAGACCGAGCAGAACATCGTCGACTCCGACGACATCCAGTACGTTCTCTCCGACATCACCGGGATTCCGTTGTCGCGGATCGCGCAGAGCGAGAGCGAGAAGCTGCTTCAGATCGAGGAAGAGCTGCACCGCACCGTTATCGGACAGGATCCGGCGATCGAGGCGATCTCCTCGTCGATCCGGCGCAGCCGCACCGGACTCTCTTCGCCTAAGCGCCCGATGGGTTCGTTCATCTTCCTCGGACCGACCGGTGTCGGAAAGACGCTGCTTGCGAAGACGCTCGCGCGCTTCCTGTTCGGAAGCGACGACGCACTGATTCGCATCGACATGTCGGACTTCATGGAGAAGCACAACGTGAGCCGGCTCGTCGGGGCGCCTCCGGGCTACATCGGCTACGACGAGGGTGGACTGCTGACCGAGAAGATCCGGCGCAAGCCGTACAGTGTTGTCCTGTTCGATGAGATCGAAAAGGCTCACCCCGACGTGTTCAACATCCTGCTGCAGGTGCTTGAAGAGGGGCAGCTGCAGGACAGCCTTGGGCACACGGTGAGTTTCCGGAACACGGTTCTGATCATGACGAGCAACGCCGGCGCGCGCGAGATCACGCAGGACTCCTCGGTCGGGTTCAAGACGCTCGAAGGGCTTATGGAGTATCGCGACATCAAGTCGAGCGCGATGAACGAACTGAAGCGGCTCTTCCGCCCCGAGTTCATCAACAGGGTCGACGAGATCGTCGTGTTTCACAGCCTCAACCGCGTCCAGGTCGAGTCGATCTTCGATATCGAGCTCGAGGACGTGCAGAAACGGTTGATGGAGAAACAGATAGTGCTCGAGGTCACGAGCAAGGCGAAACAGCATCTGATCGATGTCGGCTACGACGTGAAGTTTGGCGCCCGACCGCTTCGCCGGACGATTCAGCGCGAGATCGAGGATCCGCTCGCGATGGAACTGCTACGCACTCGATTCGGCGAGGGCAGTCACATCGTCGTCACGTTGCGAAGCGGTAAGATAGGTTTCCGTGAGAAGCGCCGCGTCGAAGCGAAGCAGGAAGAGCCGGTCGTAGCCGGCTAACGCAAGCCGCCGATGTCGAGGTACGCGAACAGGATGTTGGACATCGCTGCGCGTTCGGTGGTCGTCGGGCGGTGCTGGACCTGGCGCGTGGTGCCGAGCATCGTCACCGTGAATCGTCCGCCGGTGAGGATCGTCCCGAGCCGGTCGACGATCGACCGGTCGGCCGGCAGGACGAAACCTTCGCGCAGAATCGTTCCGTCGGTTTCGCGGATGACGCGCTCGGAAAGCACGATCGGCTCGATCGGCGCGACCGGGTCGATCCCTTCAATCGTAATGACCGCCGCGCGGATGTGGAGCGGCTCGCGATCCGACACGTACTGGACGTTGACGCGAAGCTCCGGTGAGCGGCCGGCCGGGTCGTGGATAGTCAGGAAGACGAGGGTCTGCCGGTAGTCGAGCCTGATGTCAAACAGCAGCGGGGTGTCTCCGACCGTGTCGGCCGCTACTCCCGGCGCGACAGTCGCGAAGCGGGCCGCGAGTCGCGGATCGCTCTGAAGGCCGATCCGGTCGACGCGTCTGAACCCCTCGCCGCCGGAGAGAGCTTCGGCAAGGCGTTCCTGCGGTGACCGGGCAATGCTCGCCGAATCCTCGGGGGGGCTCTCTATTTCGGCGGCAAGGCGCAGCGCGACCGCCTCGTCCTCGAGCAATCCGATCCGTTCGATCAGCTCGACGCGCTCCTCGCGCAGGCCGCCAAGCTGCGCGAGCGCGAGCGCGCGGTCGGCGCCAAGCGCGTCCAGATCTGACTGGAGCCCGGCGATCGTTCTGTTCGCCCGGTCGAGCTCGCCACCGAGCGCGTCGCGGGCGCGCTCGGTGGCGGCCAGACGC
>SKVA01000098.1 GCA_007129695.1 Spirochaetaceae bacterium
AGCTGGTCGAGCTTCGGAAGAACGCCGAGTTCGTCGACACGCCCTGCCGAGAGCGCCTGGTTCATCTCCAGAGTCGTCACTGCCCCTCCTAACGTTTCGAACGTTCACAGACCAACCGTTCAGAACGTTAGTTTATCAAACGCTCAGAACGTTAGCAAGAGGAGAGCGGCGGGGTCGGGGTGAGAAACGCTTCAGCCTCCTCTGCGGCACCGGGAACCAGCTGCCGCTGCCTGTCTGGCGTGATGACTCGTGCCAGACTCTCCTGACCCATACAGCTACGAGTTTAGTGCCACTCCTCATTCTGCTCGATCGCCACCAGCGAGGTTGCGTTCCGCGTGGCCCGCGCATTCGGAGCGCCCGTCGAGGCGGTCTTTCACTACACGGAGTAGCGGGGGGTGTCAGTAATCAGGTGACTACCCACCCTTTCGTTGTCAGGCGGTCCACGGCGATGCCGATCTGTCGCGGTGTGAACTGCCGTTTGCGCTCATTCCAGGCGTAGGTCCGGGTCACGACTTCGTCCAGGCCGGAGGCACCTTGCCGCGTCATCACCCAGTGCACGGTGGCCAGCAGTTCCAAACCGAACGGGGATTCGAAGCCTTCCACGAGATCGGCCACGCGCTCGGAGCGTTCCCGAGTAGTGGCATCCGAAGAGAGAAACGTCTCGGCCGCCTCTGCGGCGCCGGGAACCAGCTGCAGCTGCCTGTCCGGTGCATCGCCACCGTCTGCGTAACCGGAGATCAGATAGCCGTCGATGTCGCGCAATACATGTCGGAGATTCTCAGCGTAGGGACCGTAGGCCGCCGCCACGTACCTCAGGCGCAACGGCTGGCCGGCCTCCTGCATGAAATACATCAGCTTGTGCGCTTCCAACAGCGTCACGAAGGGATCCAGCAGGCCACGAAGGTAGCGGTTCAGCAGTTCGACCAGCGCGGCCCGCCCCGGAGTCATTCTCGGGGCTGGACGCTGGTGCATCACCGTTTCGGGGGAAGGAGCACCGGCAGGCTCGAAAACGGTCACGTGGACATCATCCAGACCGCCCAGGGCGGCCTGGATTAGCGGCCTGACCTGAGCCCATTCCAGTCCGCCGAGTCCGCTGCCAAGGGGGGGAACGGCGACCGACCGAATGCCGCGTTCGCGAATCGTGTCCACAAGCGCAGCCAGACCCGAAACTATATCCTCTATCCTGCTCTTGCCGCGCCAGTGGCGCTTGGTGGGGAAGTTGATAACGTAGCGTGGCGAGGTCAGCTGCCGGGTATCGAACACGAACATACGTCCTGGCTGGACTTCCTGGCGACGACACGCAGCCACGTAAGCCTTGAAGTTGTCTGGAAACGCTGTTTTGAATTGCAGGGCGATTCCGCGTCCCATCACACCCACGCAGTTCACTGTGTTCACCAGGGCTTCAGCGTCGCACCGCAGGATATCACCGCTCGCATATTCGATCATGGTCGCACCCCCGATCTCAATAGTACCAATCCGGTCGCACCTCGACCGGCGGACGGTGCCCCAGCGATGGCATTGCGTTCATCGCCGAGTGCAACATTCTCACCGACTGCACGCCGATGCGTTCAATCAGGTGCCAGGGAAGCGCGCGTTCCACCAGAAACTCGGCCTGCTTCCCTTCCTTCAGAGACCGCCAGTCGCGGGCACCTACGGCCGCCCAGTCTATCTCACCCATCTGGCGAAGATCGCAACGATCCTCGAAGTAGCTAGCACCCGCGTTCGACAGCGTGAATGCCCAACGAATCGGCTGATCTTCTGCCCATCGTACCACAGCGTGCAGATCGGCTTCCAGATGGAGAATCGGCTCCTGTCCACCAAGATACGTCAGATTGGGATGGTTGGCACAATGAATCAGGTAGAGCATCACCGAACGAGGGCAGAAGTAGAACGGAACGCAGTCCCCCACGAACAAGTCGGGGTGACTGGTCAGCCGGAGCTCATTCAGGCGGCGCTGCTTGATGCTGCTCATACCGATCGTCGTGCCCGACTCGCTGCCGTGCGAGGCACGACGCGCCACCTCGCGATCACACCAGAGGTGCCCGTCAGCCACGATGGAAGCCAACCGATCCAGGTGCACGATGTGGTAGAGCTTCGGCTGCTGCGGAACCGTCATATGTCAAACCTCCGAGCATCGCTGCCGGGTCTGGCGGCCCTCCGGATGGGCGGGTTGCCCTTGCCACCCCCCATCATATCAACCGCGCCATCCGCTGTCAGCGTCTGGATGTGGAGGCGCCACCACCACCGAGCGCCCCGCCCCGCATCCGGCCTGCGAGGGGGTAGCGGGAGCTGTGGTTAGAGGGGCCGCGCGGAACGCGGCCCCTCTAACCAACGGCGGGAGCGAGGGGGAGCCGCGGGGTCGGGATCGTGGGTAGGGTGAGGTTCATGCCGGTGGTGCGGCCGCTCCCCCCGCCCGAGTTCTGGACGACACGAACCGGATTACGTGAATCGCTGGTCCGGCGCGGTCGAAGTGTATATGATGCATCGCACCACCATGGACGTTCCCGAGTCAGAACCCGTCTTCAGGCATCGCCCGTTTCGCAGGACCTACTTCCGCCAACGGATCATCTACGCGTGGGAGCTGCCGAGCATCATGCGCAAGCACATCTACACGGGGGTGATGGGCTCGGTCTACGCGACGCTGGTCAGCGGCATCCTCTTCGTCTATTTCGGAACGGCAGTCGGGCTCACCGAGTTCCAGTGGGGACTGATGGCCGGGATCTCGTCGTGGGTGATCGCGGCGCAGCCGCTTTCCGCGCTCATCACCGAGCGCACCGGCAACCGGAAGCGAATCTGGTTCGTCTCCGCGCTCACCGACCGGAGCCTGCGGTTCATCGGAATTGCCGTGTCGCTGGTGCTGTGGACCCGTGGCGTCCCTTCGAGCGCGGTGTTCCTGCTGATCGCGATCTGTACGGCGAACTTCTTCGGGACGATCGGCCTGCCCCCGTGGCTGAGCTGGCTGGCCGATATCATCCCCGAGGACGACCACGCGAGCTTCTGGGGTCGGCGCAGCGCGTGGGTGGCGCTGTTCACGGTGGCCGTCCTGCTCGCGGCGGGCCTCATTGCCGACGGGGTTCCTGAGGAGCAGCGCGTCTACGCCGCGGTCGTGATCTTCGCAGTCGGTACGGTGATCGGGATCGTCGACCTGTTCATCCACGGCACTATCCCGGAGCCAAGGATGATCCGCCCGGGCGGCGGGAGCGCGCTCTGCCAGTTCCTCAAGCCGCTCCGCGACCCGGGCTTCAGGCCGTGGATCGTGTTCAACTGCGCGTGGACATTCTCCATGACGCTCGGCGGAGCGCTGTCGACGCTCTACATGGTCGAGCATCTGGGGATGAAGAACAACATCCTGGGGGGGATCGCGGTCACGTCGGGGATCCAGCTCCTGATGGCGACGTTCATCGGCTCGCGCGCCGGTCGTTTCGTCGACCGCGTGGGCGTGTCGCGCACGCTCTACGCGGGGCACATCCTCTGGGCGCTTCTGCCGGTCTTCTGGCTGATCTCGACACCGCAGATCGCGCTGGTGACGATCGCGCTCGCGAGCGTCTTCGGGGGTCTGGGCAGCACGTCGGCGACGATCGCGGCGAACAAGCTGATCACGCGGTTTCCCCCACCCGAGTCGCGGGCGATGTACATCGCGGTGTCCACCTCGCTCGGAAATCTTGCGGGAGGGTTGGGACCGATCATCGCGGGCTTCGTGCTCCGCTCGATGGCGGGGACGACGGTGGCCGTGGGCCCGTTCGAACTCAGCGCGTTCCGGTTCCTCTTCCTGGCTTCGCTGGTGCTTCGGCTGATGTCGGCGCTCGTGCTCATCCCGCGGATCGGCGATATCGGCCGGTCGCGGGCGGCGGCACCTTCTCCGCCGGGTCGAGCGTGAGGTTCTTGATCCATCGGAAGCGGTTGACCGTGTACGCGGCGACGCTGCACTTGAGGATCTGGTCGGACTTCAGGAGCGCGAAGACGACGATGGGCGCGGCGTCAAAGACGAACGTCGCGATCGCGGCGGACGGGAGCACGAACCCGAGGATCCAGATCAGATCGTTGACGAGCACGAAGTGCGTGGCGCCACCCGCGCGCACGATTCCAGTGAGGCACGACATCTGGTACGCGGTGCCCACGATCGTGATCGAAAGCACCAGAAGGAAGCCGCGGGTCATCGCCATCGTCTGTGCATCGAGCGAGTAGACCAGGCCGATGTTCTGTCGCACGAGCATGAGCCCCGCGCCGGACAGAAGGCCGATGCCGACGAAGAGCACCTGGAGCGTCTTCGCGTACGCGCGCACGCGATCAACCTGGCCGGCGCCGACCGCCTGACCGATGATGATCCCGGTCGCTCCGGCGGTCCCGTACACGACGACGGCCATGATCTGCGAGACGATGTTCGCGATGCTGACCGACGCGAGCGCGGTCGCGCCGAGCCGCCCGACGATCGCTCCCTGCGCGGCCAGGTTGATGCCCCAGAAGAGACTCCCGCCGATGACCGGCAGCCCGTAGCGGAAGAAGCGCAGGAGGAGCATGCGTTCGCTCTGCAGCATGTCGCGGAACCGCATCCGCAACCGTGTGTCGACGAACCGGACGTAGACGACCATGACGACCGTCTCGAGTATCCGCGCGGTCAGCGTGGCGATCGCCGCGCCCCGGACTCCGAGCGCGGGCGCGCCCAGGTTCCCGAAGATCAGCACCCAGTTGAGCGAGACGTTGACGACGAGCGTCATTATCGACAGGTTCATGCCGATGCGCACGCGTTCGACGCACCGCATCGCGCCGACGAGAATCTGCGTGACGCAGAAACAGAGGTACGACCAGCGGATGATGACCAGGTAAGAACGCGCTTCGGCCAGCGCGTCGAGCTCATCGGTGAACACGCGCAGCACGCCCGCGGGCCACAGCAGCGTCACGAGCGTGATCACCACTCCCGAGCCCACGCCGAACTTGAACGCGATGCCGATGATCGTCGTGACCTTGTCCGCCTCCCGCTTGCCCCAGAACTGCGACCCGAGGATGAGCAGCGCCGACACGAGCCCGATCACGAACATGTGGAGCAGGATCTGGATCTGGTTCGCGACGAAGACGCCGGAGAGCGCGAGCGCGCCGAGCTGCCCGACCATGATGTTGTCTGCCAGTCCCACTGAGAACGTGATGATGCTCTGCAGCGCGAGCGGCACCGCGAGCGTCACCAACCGAATGTAGAACTCCCGCTCGCGGACCATGAGCATGTGTTGTTCAGCGTAGCACGATGGCGGGCGCGTGCATATCGCCGTCCCGGTCGTACCATCGCGCCTGCGCGCGAAACATCCCGGCGTAGACGCCGTCGGCGCGCATGAGCGCATCGTGCGTTCCGTCCTCCACCACGCGTCCGGCGTCCATGACGACGATCCGGTCCGCGGCGCGCACGCTCCCGAGGCGGTGCGTCACGATCACCGCGGTACGCTCGCGCGACGCCTCGACGAAGGCGCGGAAGACGCGCGTCTCCTCGATCGGGTCGATGGCCGCCGTTGGCTCGTCAAGAATGATCGTGTCGTGAGCGCGGTAGAGGCCGCGCGCGATCGCGACGCGCTGCCACTCGCCGCCGGAGAGCTCGGTGCCGCCGAACTCCTTCGACAACGTCGTCTCGAGCCCCGATGCGAGGCGATCGGCGACCGAGCGCAGTCCGGCCTGATCGAGCGCTCGGTCCAGCCGTCCGGGCGTGGTCGGATCGTCGAAGGCTGGGCCGTCTTCTTCCGGAGGCGGTTCGCTGATGGTGACGTTCTCGAGGAGCGAGAGGCGGTAGCGCTGGTGGCGCTGGAAGACGGCCGAGAGCCCGGCGGTGGCGCTCTCCCGCGACGCGCAGCGCAGGTCGACGCCACCTGAGAGCACGCGTCCATCGTCCGGGACGAGCAGTCCTCCGATCAGCCGTGCGAGCGTCGTCTTGCCGGCGCCGTTCCTGCCGACGATCGCGACCGTCTGGCCGCGCGGGATGACGAGCGAGACGCCGTCTACCGCGGGCGCGTCGGTCCCGGGATACGTGAACCGCACGTCGTCGAGCGTGATGGGCGCATCACGGCGAAGCGTCTCGCTTCCGTACGAACGCTCGGGCGCGCCAAGGTAGGAGAAGTAGTTGCCGGCGAAGGCCGAGCTTTCGTGCGCCCAGCCGAGCCTGCCGAACAGCTCCTCGAACCACTTGAAAATGTTCGCGAGCGCGAAGTAGACCGCGCCGAAGAGCCCGGCGGAGATCGCGTCGGTGAACAGGAAGTGTACCAGAAGCAGGAGCACGCCGACGTAGCCCGCGAGCGTGAGGAGCTTCAGCGCAAGGTCGATCACCGCGGTGCGCGTCTCGGTCCTCCACATCTCGCGGTTGTACTCGGCGAGCGAGGCTCGATATTGCCCCATGAAGAAAGACGTCGCATCGGCGGTGCGGGTTTCGCAGAGGTAGTCGCGATCGGTCATGCACGCCTCGAAGTGGTGCATCCGGCGCCTCTGAATCGCCACCCGGCCTTCGGTCCGGTAGAACGCCCGGGTTCGCACGTAGCGCGAGAGCGCGACCGGCAGGAAGCTCGCAAAGATCCCGAGGACGAGCAGTGGCTCGAGCCGCACGAGATAGAGGCCCAGGAAGAGAAAGTATCCGCCGTGGAAGATGATCGAGAACACGACGGCCTCCATCGCGGAGAAGCTGCGCTCGCGCCCGTTTGCGGCCTTCTCGATCGTGTCGTAGAGGATCGATGACTCGAACCGAACCAGGTCCACGCGGACGGCCTTCTGCGCCATCTCCATCGTCATCCGCCCCGCCACGCGCTTCTCCAGGTACTCGTAGAGCAGATTCGCGCAACCGTTCATGATCATGAAGAGAACGCTCACGCTTCCCAGGACAATGACGGTCTCCAGGACCGATCGGTAGTCGAGGCTTCCTGCAGCGAAACGCGGAAGCTGGTTCACGAGCACCCGTACGAAGTGGAGGTCCGCGACGAGGAGCGCCGTGAACAGAAGCGACGACGTTACGAAGAGGACGAAACCCCACGGCGCGGTGCGCGCGGTCAGCGCTACCATGCGCGCGATCACGGTGTGGAACTTCGCGCGGGGTTCGTGCTCAGGTTGATGCTTCATACCAACTCCTCTGGCTTTCGAACATCCTGCTGTAGAGACCGGCTTGGCGCATGAGCTCGTCGTGCGAACCCGACTCGACGATCCGACCCTCGTCGAGCACGAGGATCTCGTCGGCGATGCGCGTCGCACCGAGGCGGTGGCTGATGAGGATCGTCGTCGTCTCCTCCGTCACGCGGTGAAAGAGGTCGTAGAGCTCGCTTTCGGCGATCGGGTCGAGCGCGGCGGTCGGCTCGTCGAGGATCTTCACCACAGCGGGTCGCGCGAGCGCGCGCGCGATCGCAACACGCTGCCACTCGCCGCCGGAGAGGTCGACGCCATCCTCCTCGAGCTTGCCGATCGGCGTGTCGAGCCCGCGGGGCAGACGCTCGACGACTTCGGAGAGCCCGGCTGCGCGTAGGGCGTACTCGATCGGTCCAAACGAATCGCCGAGCGTGATATTGTCGCCGAGCGATACCTGGTAGCGGGAGAAGTTCTGGTAGACGACCGAGTAGAACCGGGAGAGTTGTGCCGACCCGTAGTGATCGAGCGGCTTTCCGTTCACCAGGATCGATCCAGAATCCGGGTCGTAGAGCCCGGTGAGCAGTCGCACGAGCGTCGTCTTGCCGGCACCGTTCGCGCCTACGATCGCGTAGTGGCGTCCGGGGCGAAAGGTGTACGACAGACCGCTTATCACCGGACGATCGCCACCGGGGTAGGAGAAGCAGAGGTCGCGCAGCTCGATCTCGCCGAGCGCCGGCGGCCCCTCCATCGCGCACGCCGGGGCGGATCGCGCCTCCCCGAGCGACAGGAAGACGGTGAGGTCCTTGAAGAACTCCGCGTCCGAGGAGAGACCGTGCACGGTCTGCATGAACCCCCAGACGATGTCGAGATTCGTGAACGCCTGCGTGAGCGCGATGAACAACCCGGTCGACACCGCGCCGCTCGCCAGGGGGCGCAGGAGCACGATCATCACGAAGATCCACGCCCCCTGCGTGATCAAATTGCCCAGGTACGCGCTCGCGTACCAGCGTACCCGCGTCACGATCCGGTCGCGCATCGCCGTGTCGAACGCTACACGCCAGTGCCGATCTGCAACCTGAGTGACACCGAACAGAGCCCGCTCCTCCGCGGCGTCACGGCCCAGGAGGACCTTCGAGAAGTAGTCGACCCGCTTGTCGAACTGAGCGACGCGGCGTTCGGCGTCGTACTGACGCTTGCCGCCCCGGAGCCCCGTCGTAAGCGTGAGCGCGGAGATCGCCACAACAGCCGCCCCCGCCCACCAGACGATCGACGTGAGAATCGCGAGCAGGCCACCAACCTTGATCACGAACGAGACGAGCTCTATCGCGTGGTGATACGCCGCCTTGATCGCTCCGCCCTCCGGATCCACGGCGACGCGCTGGATGAGATCCCACGTCGCGTCGTCATCCACGTAACGGTACGCGAGGCGCGTACGCTTGAGCGTGAGCGCGGTTCGGTAGCGCTCCCGCAGGGCGAGCGTCAGTCGCAGATCCGCCATGGTGCGGAGCGCCTGCCTGACCCACTGGTACCCGGCGATCGCCGCGACGAGCGCGAGATAGCGCCAGACGTCCGAGTTCGGCGCGCCCGCGGAAACCGACGCGATCGCGGCGTCGATGAAGCGCCCGACGACGAGCGCGCCGATCGGCGTCACGGCAGCCGAGACGAGATCGAGGAGCGCGTACACGAGCGCCGCGCCGGGCGCGCAACGCACCGGGATGGTTATGGCGTGAATGATAGAATAGGTTACGGGTGGTAGTTCGAGCGGAGATGTTCTTGCGGACATAAGATTTCCTTTGCTGAAGCGAGATCGACTCGGCGTTCGTTGCGAAAAGAAACCTATCTGTCCATCGATGATTCCGCGAGGAGCATATCCAGCGGTGAGGCACGTGTCAAGCCGCAGGGCCAGCGCATATGGCTCAGCCCGGATTGGCCTCAGAGATGGTCCGGTCGGAGTTGAACAGCAGCCGCTCCAGGTAGGAGTCGTAGTACGTGCAAAATCGCCGCCTGGCCCTGAGGCTGCGCTTGGAGTGAGTATCGCGCTTCATGATACTCAGCGCCATGCGCCTCATCATCGCGAAGTTCTCCGCCGAGTACCCTTCGCGCATCCTTGAGTCGTCCTCGCGAAAGCTCATGTCCAGAGTCCAGTGCAGTCCGTTTTCCACGCTCCAGTGAGTGCGCACCGCGTGGGCCACTCGCTCAGCGTCCATCTCCAGCGATGAGATGAAGTAGCGGACCTGACTCGTTCGCTTCTCACCGATGATTCGTGTACCGCGAACCATCGCGATCGACTTCGCGCCGCGGAACTCCTTCACCCGGGGCAGCGCGGCGATCTCGTCGCTGTGGTAGCACTCGCGGATCTCAACGCGTCCGTGTCCCTTGTCCACATCGTGGTACTTCTCAAGCCATGGCTCTGCGATGTCCTCATCGGTAACCGCATCGAAGAAGTCTGTGATCTGCTCCAGGAGCGTGGGTTGATTTCCTTTGACGGCAAGCACATAGTCTGCCTTCTTCTCACGGATCTTCTTCGCCACCTCGGTCTGACAGCCTTCGGCATCGATGGTCACGATGCAGCCTTTGACCTTCAGCAGATCCAACAACGCCGGAAACGCGGTGATCTCGTTGGAGTGCTCGCTGGTCTTCACCTGTCCGAGCACCATCCCGTTTCCCGCCGCCCAAGCACTGACCATGTGGATCGGCATCTTGCTACTCGCCCGGTCTCCACTGCGGCGCAGCGTCTTGCCGTCGATCGCTACTACATCGCCGTCGGTCTGCTCACGCACCGCTTCCACCCAGCTGAAAAAGCAGCGCTGCAGACTCGCCGGATCAAGGCGAATGAACAGCCGGCGAATCGTATCGTGGGACGGGATCCCGTGTGGCAGCTCCAGAAAGCGCTTGAGCCACTCCAGCTTGAAGTCTCCGTAGTCCTGGATATCTTCCCACGTGTCGCAGCCGCTGATGACCGCGCAGACGGTCAGCACTACGATATCGATGAGTTTGTGCCGCCGATTGCGACCCATCCGCGGGTCCTCCAGCTCGACGAAATGGTCCACTATTGAGGCGCTGCCAGACTTAACCATACGGTTCCCTCCCAGTATGAGACGGAACCAGCATGCTAGAAAACTCCTTATACGTCTAGTCAGAATAAGAATTCATCGAAAGGTGCATAGAAATTCCCTTTCCCCGCTCGTCCTCACTCCAGACTGTATGCTTATGTGCGTTTGCCCTGGTATTGCCGCAACGCTGCCGTTGGGGTACCGTACTGGCCAACGGAGGAACCATGGTCGTACATCCGATGATACGAAGTAATATCTGCATGAATGCGCACCCGGTCGGACTCGCGCTCGAGACCCAACGGCAGATCGATTACGTGACGTCGCAGGGTCCGCTACCCGGACCCGGGCGCGTGCTCGTAATAGGCGGGTCTGCCGGTTACGGATTGGCGTCCAGGATCGTAGCCGCGTACGCGTGCAACGCAGCTACGATGAACGTGGCGTTCGAGCGTCCCGCGGCGGGCAAGCGGACCGCAACGGTCGGGTGGTACAACACCGAGTATTTCGAACAGCAGGCCCGAGCCGACGGCAAGGATGTGTCGACCGTGTACGGCGATGCGTTCAGCAATGATGTCAAGGATCAGGTTGTCGAGCGGATCCGCTCGTCGTGGGGTTCTGTCGACCTGGTGATCTACAGCCTCGCGTCCCCGCTTCGGATCGATCCCGAGACCGGAGAGGAGCATCGGTCGGTGCTCAAGCCGGTCGGCGAGCCGTTCACGGGACGCACCGTGGATACGATGACCGGGGAGTTCAAGACCGTTACGATGGAAGGCGCGACCCCCGATGAGATCACGGCGACCGTGAAGGTAATGGGCGGCGAAGACTGGCAGCTGTGGATCGACCGCCTGATGCGCGAAGGGCTCCTGAGCGACGGCGCGATGACCGTCGCGTACAGTTACATCGGGCCCGAACTGACACGGCGAGTCTACCGCGAAGGATCGATCGGACGCGCGAAGGAGCATCTGGAGCGAACCGCGCGGACGTTGACCGAACGGATGCAGCCGGTCGGCGGCGCGGCATATGTTTCGGTGAACAAGGCGGTCGTAACGCGGGCGAGTTCGGTGATCCCTGTGGTGCCGCTCTACGGGGTTATTCTGTTCCGCGTGATGAAGGAGATGGGGCTGCACGAGGGAACGATCGAGCAGATCTACCGGCTCTTTCGCGACCGGTTGTACGCCGACGGGCAGGTGCCCGTCGACGAAGAAGGTCGGATCCGGATCGACGACTGGGAAATGCGCGACGACGTGCAGGCGCGGGTTGCCACGCTCTTCGACCGCGTGGACGAAACGACGTTGCGCACGGAGACCGACATAGACGAGTATCACCGCGAGTTCCTGAGAATCCACGGATTCGGAGTCGACGGGGTGGACTACGACCAGGACGTCGACGTGTAGCGGTCAGTAGCAGGCATGGCGGTGCCGCGTCGCGCACGGGCGACTTCCTCCGAGCGCGATTCCAGCGAACACGCTGAGGTCGTGGAACGACTGATCGTCTGGACGACCGTTCGGATACCACGCGAGGCGTGATCCGATCAGAAGGCCGTGAAGGTTGACCGCCAGACCGCCTGAGACGTAGCCGCGCGAGTCGACGCGCACCGAGGTGCCCTGGACCGACGTGCGGCTGCTCAATCCTGCCTCAACGAACGGATCGATCCCGCGTCGGGTGCCGAGCGCGTGGTAGCTCAGGTAGACGTCGCTGTGTTTGCCGACGCGAACAACACCGGGATCGATCGCCCAGACATCGTCGCCGTAATGTCGGTAATGCATTCCGAATCCGATGTGCCGCACGATGACCTCCCAGTGCCATCCGCTGGTCGTGCGCTCGTTCGGCTCGAATGCCTGCACCCAGCCGGCCGGCTCAGAGGGGATCGATGCGAGCGGTGTTCGGGCGTTCGCCGCAAACCGCAGCTGCGGCGACGCGGCGGCACCCGATGCGGCTGCCAACAGAATGATCGTCGCGATGGTCGTGTATCTCATGCTGTACCTCGTACCGTGTAACCCCTTCGGAACGCGGCGGTGTCACCTTTTTTCGGTGAACGGAATGAAGCCTGATTGCGCGAAGAGGCAGCATTCTTGCCCGCCGTCGGACGAAGCGGTAGAATGTCCGGGTTCACACGAAGCGATCAAGGAGAATCCAATGGCGTATTTCAGCAGTGTATCGAAGGTTACCTACGAGGGGCCCGATTCGAAGAACCCGCTGGCGTTCAAGTTCTATAACGCCGACGAAAAGATCGGCGGCAAGGCGATGAAGGATCATCTGCGGTTTTCACTCGCGTACTGGCACACGATGAACGGCAGGATGTCCGATCCGTTCGGTGTCGGAACAGCGATCCGTCCGTGGGACTCGGTCACCGATGAGATGGCGCAGGCGAAGGCCCGGATGGAAGCCCTGTTCGAGATCGCTGAGAAGCTGGGGATCGACTACTTCTGCTTCCACGACCGCGATATCGCGCCGGAGGGTGACACGCTTGCCGCGACGAACCGGCAGCTCGACGAGATCGTCGCGCACACGAAGCAGCTGATGTCGAACTCCCCGCTCAAGCTCCTGTGGGGAACCGCGTGCCTGTTCACGCACCCCCGGTTCGTTCACGGCGCGGCGACAAGCTGCAACGCGGAAGTCTTCGCGTACGCGGCGGCGCAGGTGAAGAAAGCGCTGGAGGTGACGAAGGAGCTCGGTGGCACCAATTACGTGTTCTGGGGCGGACGCGAAGGGTACGAGACGCTTCTGAACACCAACCTGGGGCTGGAGCTGGACAATCTGGGTCGATTTCTGAGGATGGCGGTCGACTACGCAAAGGAGATCGGCTTCACCGGTCAGTTCCTGATCGAGCCAAAGCCGATGGAGCCTACGAAGCATCAGTACGACAGTGACGTGGCCGCGTGTCATGCGTTTCTGCAGAAGTACAAATTGACCGACTCGTTCAAGATGAATGTCGAGCAGAACCACGCGATCCTCGCCGGGCACACCTTCGCGCACGAGCTGCGCTATGCGCGCGAAAACGACATGCTCGGCAGTATCGACGTCAACCAGGGCGACTACCTGCTCGGCTGGGACACCGACCAGATGCCAACCAGCGCGACCGAGGCGATGCTTGCGATGTACGAAGTGCTGCACAACGGTGGGATCTCACCGGGCGGGCTGAACTTCGACGCGCACCTTCGCCGTGGCAGCTTCGAGCCCGAAGACCTTTTCATCGGGCATATCGCGGGAATGGACGCGTACGCGAAGGGGCTTCGCGCGGCGCATGCGTTGCTCGAGAGCGGAGAGGTGGAACAGTTCGTGAAGAACCGATACCGAAGCTACGACTCGGGGATCGGGAAGAAGATTGTCGACGGCGCGGTCGGTTTCCGCGAGCTCGAAGAATACGCGCTCGCGCAGCGTACTATTTCCAACGAGTCGGGCCGACAGGAGATGCTCGAAGGCATACTGAATCGCTATCTTTAGCTTCCTATGGATATGGAAGCTTTCGTCCTCGGGTCGGGCGGCTCGATGCCTTTGCCGCACAGGCATCTGACGTCGATGCTCGTCCGGCGCGAGGGTGATCTGTTTCTCTTCGACTGCGGGGAGGGCACGCAGGTCAGCCTGCGTCGCCTGAACCTGAAGTGGAAGAAGATTAACGCGATCTTCATCTCACACACGCACGCCGATCACGTGACCGGGCTGCCGGGCATGCTGATGCTTTCGAGTCAGGTCGAGCGCACCGAGCCACTCTACGTGATCGGTCCACCGAAGATCGCGGAATTCGTCAATGCGAGCCGCGCCGTGCTCGAAATGTACATCAACTACGAGATCATCGTCCGTGAGATCGACGATCCGCGTGCGAAGCAGGTCGTCTACCAGGGCGACGGCTTTTGCGTTCGCTGCGTTCCGCTCCAGCACTCGCGTCCGTGCGTCGGGTACATTCTTGAGGAGGACTCGCGGCCAGGGTTGTTCCACCCCGAGCGTGCGATCGACGCCGGAGTTCCCCGCGGTCCGCTGTGGGGTGTCCTGCAGCGCGGAGAATCGGTGGCGGTCGACGACGGTCGGGTCGTGCAGCCGGCCGACGTGATGGGGCCGGCCCGGCCGGGGCGGAAGGTGAGCTACATAACCGACACGCTGCCACTACGAACGATCTCCGATGAGATTGCAGGCTCCGATCTTGTGATCTGTGAGGGGATGTTCGAAGCGGCGCTCGCCGACACCGCGCACGCCAAGCGTCACATGACCGCGCGCGAGGCGGCTCAGATTGCCGCGGAGTCCGAAGGAATCAAGAGCCTTGGACTCATCCACTTCAGCCCACGGTACACGGAGCGCGATCTCAAACGTCTGCTCGATGAGGCGATCGAGGTTTTTCCCCGCACGTTTCTGACGCGTGACCGGCAGCACATCCCGATACCGTACGAGGACGACGTTGATTGAGGCTGTGTCGCTGACGAAGTGGTACGCCCGACTGTGCGCGGTGGACGGTGTCAGCCTGTCGGTACGTTCTGGACAGATTATGGGGCTGCTCGGCCCGAATGGTGCCGGCAAGACGACCGTTCTCAGGCTCTTGACCGGCTTCAGCGCGCCCGACGCCGGATCGGTACGGATCTGCGGGTACGATCTGGTCGAGGAACGTACCCGCGCGCAGCGGCTGATCGGCTATCTGCCCGAACAGTCGCCGCTGTACGCGAGCCTCACGGTAGCAGAGCAATTGCGATTCGTCGCGCGGGCGCGGGGATACCGCCGAATGGAGATCCGCGATGCCGTGAACGCCGCTATCGATCGATTCGGCCTCGGCAACGACGCCCGCCGGCTCGTCTCGCAGCTGTCCAAGGGGATGCGCCAGCGCGTCGGGCTTGCTCAGGCGTTGCTGCACGATCCGCAGGTGCTTATCCTTGACGAACCGACTTCCGGGCTCGATCCCAGTGAGACGCAGCGCTACCGTTCGACGATCCTGCAGTTTGCACAGAACAAGGCAGTGCTCCTGTCGACGCACGTCCTTGCCGAGGCCGAGTCGATGTGCGCCGCGGTGACGATCTTGCGCGATGGCAAGGTGGTCGCGGCCGGGCGGACCGCGGACGTGGTCGCGCGTTTCGCCGGGGGTTCGTGCTATCGCGTTCGCGTTACCGGGACTGTACCGGCGGCGGCGTACAACGCGCTCTCGCGAATCGGAACGTTTCGGATCGTCGAACCGCCGGCCGACGGCACGGCGATCGAAATTGACACTGGGTCTGCCGGCGGTGACGTGCTTCACGAATGGGCGGTTCGGTTCGGTCTTCGCTTGAACGGCCTCGAGCGCGTCGTGCGTTCGCTCGAGGCTGCGTTCGTCGCGATCGAACAGGATAGCGCTGGGGGCGACGGTGATCGCGCGCGTACGTGACGTTGGCCGTGGCGTCGCAGCGGTCGTTCGCAAGGAGACAACCGAGCTCTTTGCATCGTCGATTGCGTACGTTGTCGTAGCGCTCTTTCTGTTTATACCGGCGGTATGGCTGTTCGGGGTCACCGAGTTCATAGCGCGCGGTGTCGCGTCGCTTCGCTCCTACTACGGCGTGATGCCGGCGCTGTTGATAGTCGTTGCACCCGCGATCACGATGCGAAGCTGGGCCGACGAAACTCGCTCAGGGACGATTGAGGGTCTGCTGACACTGCCGATAGAGCGGTGGC
This sequence comes from Spirochaetaceae bacterium, assembly GCA_007129695.1. Classification (GTDB taxonomy): domain Bacteria; phylum Spirochaetota; class Spirochaetia; order DSM-27196; family SLST01; genus SLST01. Next base: position 15,756 of record SKVA01000098.1, read on the forward strand.
AGATCGTCACCGGAAAGCTGATCGCCGGCAGTGGCCTCGTTGCTATCGCGCTCGCACTGTCGCTACTCGTGCCGCTTACGCTGCGACCGCTCGGCGGGTTTGAGCCGGGAGAGATCATCGCGCAGTACGTCGGACTCGTCGTGTTTGCCGTTTGCGCGGTGGCCGTCGGACAGCTTGTGTCGTCGCTGACTCGGAATCAGATCACATCGTTGTTCGTGTCGATGGTCGTGTTGCTCGGCTTGTTTGTCGCTCGCCCGGCGATAGCGGGCGGCCCACATTGGTTGAGCGCGGCGCTGCGGTACGTCTCGTTCGATGTACGGTTCGAGTCGTTCAACCGCGGGATCATCGACACCCGGGATCTGGCCTATTTTTCGTTCCTGTCGGTCGTCGCCGGAGTGTTGACTACCCGGAGGATTTCCGAGCGCCATCGTCGGCGCGAGCGTTTTGCCGAGCGGGTCACCCGGTGGATGGCGGCGGCGATCCTCGTGTTGGCCGCGCTCAACGCCGAGGTGCATTCGCTGCGGTTCGATCTGACGAGTGACCGTGTGTTTACGTTGTCTGAAGCCTCGCGTCGAACGATCCGCGAGGTCTCTGATACGGTGACGGTCACCTACTTCGTCTCCCGGGAGCTGCTCGACTGGTACTCCGAGATTCGCGATGTTGCCGACTTGATCGATGAGTACTCGGTGGTTGGCGGCACCCGCGTCGTCGTTCGCGTGGTCCATCCGGAGGATGAACCGGAACGGTCGCTCGGCGATCTGGGAATCGTCGCGCAGCAGCTTCAGGTGCACGACGAGCGAGGCCCGCGTTGGATAGACGTCTTCAGCGGCGTTCGTGTCGAGCATCTTGGTCGTGTGGCAACCCTCCCGGTGGTTGTCGATTCGTCGACTCTGGAGTACGACCTTACGTCCGCAATTCGGCGCGTTGTCGACGGCAGGCCGCTGGCTGCAAGCGTACTGGTCGCAGACCGAACCCGATCGATCGACGACTACTCGTTCCTTGTCGGGGAGCTCGCGCGCACGTACTCGTTGCACGCGGTTGCGCGAGGCGAGCCGATCGCAGACGACGTCGATGTCGTGTTCGTGGTCGACGCACAATCTCTGTCGCGCGCGGAGGTCGATCGTGTAGCCGATTATCTCGGGCGGGGAGGAGCGGTGCTCTTCGCGGTCAGCGGTTATTCGATAGACCTCGACGGGACGCTCGTTGCGCGGAGGATCGCGGGAGAGCCTGTGCGAGAGTTTCTGACCGAGGTGGGAGTCGTGGTCGGACACGATCTACTTCTTGATGAGCGGCACCAATCGATACCCGTACGCGAGACCGCGGCCGGATTCGATACACAGCGTCTGGTCGGGTACCCGTTCTGGCCTGTTTTCACGCGCAACCACACCAGCGAGACCCATCCTGTAACCGCACATTTTGCCGGTCTCGACCTCTACTGGCCGACCTGGTTGCAGACCGCGGCGGGGGACTTCTCGGTCGAGACAATTGTTGCGTCTTCGCCGCGCGCATGGCTTGTTGAGGCGCCGCACGACGTCACTCCCGGGGCCGACGGCGCCGACGCCAGCGGCCGTCCACGCGGTCAGTTCGGCGTCGTGGCCACCGGCACGAAAGTCGCGACGGGGAGCAGGATCGCTGTCGTGGCCGACGGCGGATTCGTAGTCGACCGCCTGGTAGCGACGACCGATAGCAGGCATAACATTGCGTTTGCCGTGTCGCTCGTCCAGTGGCTATCGAGCGACGATGAGATGATATCTGTCCGTGCCCGACGCGCACGGAGTCTGCGGTTCGACGAGGGCGTCACCGCCGACCGGAGGGCGGTCATCGGTGCGTGGTCGCTGGTGCTCAATGGGGTCGTTGTGCCCGGTGCGATGCTTGTGGTCGGCGCATTTGTGATAGTCCGACGGCGTCGCCGCGTGCGCGGGGCGCGTCGTCCCGGGCGGAGCGTCGCATGAGCGGGCCAGCCCGGAGATTGATCGTGCGCGGCGCGATCCTGATCGCGCTGGCGACTACGCTCATGATCGGCCTGGAGCCGAGGACCGACCGGATCGAGCCGCTCGTGTCCGTCGACCTGGCGCGGGTGCGCGAGCTTCGCGTCACCGACGACCGAAACCCGCAGAACGTGCGCGACATCGTCGTGTTTCACGACGGGGTAGAGTGGGTCCTGGATCTGGGCGCCTCGATCGTACCGGCGCGTGAGGACCGGGTGGTCGCGTTTCTGCGCGCCGTCGCCGGTTCGCGTGAGCGGCGGACGGTCACGAACCGGGAATCCGAGTTTGCCTCGTTCGGTCTTGGCGACCGATCTATCCGGGTGATCGTCGTAGGTGATCGCGCGCCGGTGCGTATCGCGATCGGTGATGACGCCGAGCCTCCCGGGTCGTTCTATGCCCGAGTCGAGCCCGATGGAGCAGTAGTGGTGGCCGACGGTGGTGCGGCGTTCTTCGTACGACAGCCGGCAGTGTTCTGGGCGTATCTGCGCGTGTTCCCGGAGAGTGTACGGCCGAACGAGATCATCGCCGTCTCCGCGTGGGCCCTCGATGCCGATGGAACTATCCGTCGGTCGCGGGCGTACCGTGATGACAGCGAGCTGTGGCGAGTGAGCGGCGACGGTGTTGGCGACGAACCCGAACGGGTAGTCAACGAATGGACCGCCGCGTTGGCCGATCTGGTCGGGGCGGCATTCGTGATCGCGGACACCGATGAGCCTGCGGACGATCCGGTTGCCGGCCTCAGCTATGAGCTGTCGGATGGGCGGAGCTACGGATTGTCGCTGCGGATAGCGGGGCTTGGCTCGGTTGCTGAGGCAGTGGTGGACCCGGATCTGGCGTGGATCACCGCAACTGGCCCGAGCCTCCCGTCCGAGCGATTTGCCGTAGCGGGGTACCGTATCGGCATGGCCACGGCGCAACGGCTCTTTCCGGGGCTGATCGACTGAGTCAGCCTGCGTCGCGGTGTTCGGAGAGAAACTGGCGGTACTTGCGCGCGTCGGGTCTGAATCCGACTATACCCGATCGCTCGGACCGGGCGTGATCGAGACTCCGCGTTGCTTCCTTCACGATTCTGGACGCTTCGACGAGCCGTCCGTTTCGCGCGCTGATGCCGATTGCCGACGCACCGACTCCTGCGCGGAAATCCGTCGCGGTGCGGATCGCCTGGGTCAGGTCGGTGTTGGTCAGGATTACGCAGAAGGTATTGGCCGCGAAGTCGAAACAGAGGTCCTCGAATGTGAAGGTCCTGAGAATCTGCGCCGCGCGATCGCTGTGCAGTTCGGGTGTGTCGGGTCCGTCGAACGCGATGACCAGGATACTCAGATCCTGGTCGTGGTACGCCGAACGCTCGAGCTCGAGGCTCAGCTTGCGTTCGAGGTGTTCGCGGTACGACAGGCCGGACACCGGGTTGATCATCGTTCCGGGTTCACCGGGATCGGTGGCGATCTCCTCGAGATCGATCTCCACGAGCGCCGGTTCGGGCGAAGCCGCCGGTTCGGGCGAAGCCGCCGGTTCGGGCGAAGCCGCCGG
>SKVA01000072.1 GCA_007129695.1 Spirochaetaceae bacterium
ATCGATACCCTGCTCGCGAGCGGGTTTGAGGCGGCATCGCTCGGTGAGCGCATCCTTAGGACCGAAGTCGCGGCGACGATCGCCGTGTGGAGCGCCGTCGCATGGTACAATCGTAGTGATGCGTAGAGTAGCGCTCGTGACCGAACGGCTGGTGATCCGTGAGTTGCCGCCCGCCGCCGCCGCCGCAGTCGCGGCATTCCACCGCGAGAGCGCGCACTTTCACCGGCGTTGGGAGCCGGCGAGGAGTACCGGGTACTTCGAGCCTCGCCATCACCGCGACCTGCTCGCGCGCGAGCGACGCTCGGACCAGGTCGTGCACCTCTGGATGTTCCTGCGCGACCAGGCGCACAGCTCACGCGTCTCCCTGGGGTGGCGCGGCCGACCGATCGTCGGTTCGATCACGCTGACGGCGATCGTACGCGGCGCGTTCCAGAACTGCGTGCTCGGGTACAAGATCGACGCTCGTCACTCGCGACGCGGCTACATGCGCGAGGCGCTGATCGCGACGCTCGACCATGTGTTCGGGGAGCTCGGGCTTCACCGCGTCGAGATCAGCGTAATGCCCGCAAACGAACCGTCGATCGCGCTCGCGACGGGGCTCGGATTCGTGCTCGAGGGGACATCAAGGAAGTTTCTGAAGATCCAGGAGCGGTGGGAAGACCACCTGCGGATGTCGCTGATCGACGAGGAGTGGCGACGGCTTCGTCTGTCGACGAAGCCATCACCGTAGCCCGAGGGTTGACGGCGCGGGGCGCTTTCACTATATCTATGGCTTACCAGTAAGGGGATAGCATGGCCAGGAAATGCGCGATCACCGGCAAGAAGCCGATGGCAGGGAATAACGTCTCTCACGCCCACAACAAGACTCGACGGACGCAGCGCCCGAATATCCGCAACAAGCGCATCTATGTCCCCGAGCTAGGTCGCTACGTGCGCCTGTCGCTGTCGACGCGGGCGCTGCGAACGGTGAGCAAGCTCGGACTGCTCGCGTTCCTGCGGAAGCAGAACCTTCAGCTCAAAGACGTCGTGTAGCGCCACTACCGCCTGTAGCGCGCTCACGCCTTTCCCGACTCCTGTACAATCTTCAGAGCCGCTCCCATGTCGATCGCGTCGATCGCCTCCTGCGACCGCCGATCTTCGGGAAGCGTGATGTTCTTCTTGCCGAACTTGATGTACGGGCCGTACTTGCCGTCCTGAACCGTCAGTTTCTTACCCGATTTCGGGTCGGTGCCCAGGTCTTTGAGCAGTTTCGACTGTCCGCGCGTGGTTTTCGGCTGCGACAGGATCTCCATCGCGCGCTCGAAACTGATCTCGTACGCGTTGTCGTCTCCCTTGATGCTGCGAAAGTCGCCGTCGTGCATCACGTACGGGCCGAATCGACCGTTGTTGGCGATCACATCGTTTCCGGTCTCCGGGTGAAGGCCGAGCGTTCGCGGGAGGCTCAGTAGCCGTACCGCCTGCTCCATGGTCACCTCACGCGGCGCGATCTCTTTGGGTAGCGACGCCCGCTTCGGCTTCGGGTTGTCGTCGGTCTTCTCGCCGAGCTGCAGGTACGGCCCGTAGCGGCCGACGAGCGAGTAGACAGGGTCACCGGTATCCGGGTGATGGCCGATCGGCACCGGCCCGTTCTTCTGCAGCTCCAGGATCTCCTTTACGTCCTCCTCGGTCAGATCGGCCGGTGCGATCTCTTCCGGGATCGACGCGTGTAGCTCGTCTCCGTTCTCCCGAGCGACGATATACGGTCCGAACTTGCCGATCTTGATGTCGGGGACGTTCGTGAGCTGCGGCAGTTTGAGCGTGCGGCACTCTTCCGGTTTGATGCTCGATTCGCGCTCGTCGACCCGGGTCGAAAGCCCTTCGCTGCCGAGGTAGAACTCCTTCAGGTACTCGAGCCGGTTCCGCGTGCCCAACGAGATCTCGTCGAGCGCCGCCTCCATGTTCGATGTGAACCGATACTCGATCAGGTAGTGGAAGTGCTGCTCCAGGAACTGCAGTACCGCGTACCCGGTATAGGTCGGCACGAGCGCGTTACCCTGCTTGCGGACGTAGCCACGCTCGAAGAGAACGCTGATGATCGACGCGTACGTGGAAGGCCGGCCGATGCCCTCCTTCTCAAGGCGCTGCACCAGGCTTGCTTCGGTGTACCGCGCCGGCGGCTTGGTTTCGTGGTAGACGCTCTCTACCGCGTCGGCCGCGACGGGTTCGCCCTCCACCAGAGCCGGCAGGTAGGTCTCCTTGTCGTCGAGGGCGGCGTCCGGATCGTCCTTTCCTTCGACGTAGACGCGGATGAACCCGGGGAAGACAATCCGCGTCCCGGTCGCGGTGAACACGGCGTCTCCAACGCCGATCTTGGCGGTCACCGACGACTTTTTCGCGTCGGCCATCTGGCTCGCGACGGTGCGCTTCCAGATCAGCTCGTAGAGCGATCTCTCTGCGCCACTGAGCCCGGTGTCGTCGGGGTGCACGAACGTTTCTCCGGAGGGCCGGATCGCCTCGTGCGCCTCCTGGGCATCCTTGCCGCTCGCGCTGAACTGTCGCGGCTCGCCAGACAGGAACTCGTCGCCGTAGAGCTTTGACACGGTGCTGCGGGCACCCTGGAGGCCCTCTTGCGACAGGACCGGCGAGTCTGTCCGCATGTAGGTGATGAACCCTTGTTCGTAGAGGCGTTGCGCGGTCCGCATCGTCTCCCTCGCGCTCAGTCTGAGCTTGCGGTTGCCCTCCTGCTGGAGGCTCGACGTGATGAACGGCGCAGCGGGTCTGGATACGAAGCTGCGCTCGGAAACGGATGCGACGGTCCATGATCCGCTTGTGATCGCTCCCTGGAGCTCCGACGCGTCCTCTTCGGTGAGCACAATCACGTCGCGGTCGGCGATCACCGTCCCGTCGACGGCGTCGAAGTCCTTGCCCCCGGCGACGCGCACACCACCGACCGACTCCAGGCGCGCCTCGAACCGTTCCTTTTTGCCGTCCTCAGGGCGCCGAAGCTGCGCGCGGAGGTCCCAGTAGATCGACTTGCGAAACGCGATCCGCTCGCGCTCGCGCTCGACGATCAGGCGCAGCCCGGGCGACTGCACGCGCCCGGCCGACAGTCCGTATGCGATCTTCTTCCAGATCAACGGGCTCAGCGTGTATCCGTAGAGCCTGTCCAGGATCCGGCGGGTCTCCTGCGCGTTGACCAGGTTCATGTCGATGTCGCGCCCGTGTTCGAGCGCGTGTTCGATCGCGCTCCGCGTTATCTCGTGGAACACCATCCGCCTGACCGGAACCTTGGGTTTGAGCAGCTCGACCAGATGCCACGATATGCTCTCGCCCTCCCGGTCTTCGTCGGTCGCAAGCAGCAGCTCGTCGGCGTCCTTGAGCTTCGCTTTCAGGTCGCGGACGATCTTGGCCTTGTCCTTTGGCGTGATGTAGAGCGGCGCGAAGCTGTTCTCCACGTCGATGCCCAGGCGAGCCCACTCTTCCTGCTTCAGCTTGGCCGGGATATCCGCCGCTCGCTGCGGGAGGTCGCGCACGTGACCGATGCTCGCTTCAACCTGGTATCCGGAACCGAGGAATCTGCGGATCGTGCGTGCCTTGGTCGGCGACTCGACTATTACCAGTTTTTTTCCTGCCATAGGCTCCCTGATTGTCCCTATGAATACAACCGCAGGTGGCTTGTGTAAAGTGCCGGGGGAAAGCGCCAAGCCAGGACCGGCCGCGCCGCGGCGGGTAGCGTCGCCAGAACCCCTCTCCGGTAGCGCCTATTGGCGCGTGCGCCGGTCGCGGAAGCCTCTCCAGCGCCGGCGGTAGCTGCCGAACAGGTACGCGCGGCTGATCCGGTCGGGGACCGGGTCGGCACCGCCTTCGTAGAGGCCGCCGGCGCACCTTCCTATACGGAAGATCGCCAGCACGATGCCGGCCAACCCGTGTCTGAGAATCGAAACCCGCGCGTACTCGGAGCAGGTGGGAGAGTAGATGCAGCTGCCCGGAAGCGCGGGGCTGATGATTTTCTGGTAGACGACCACAGGCAGCGCGAGCGCGCGGTGAACCCATCGGGGGTGATTGTCTTGATACGCCACCATTGGTATGCTTCAAGCTACCGAGCAGGAGAGGATACGGCAAGGTGGCACGCAGAAGCGGGAGAGGTCGCTCACGGCAACGTGGGACGGGCCGTTCCAACAATCAAACCCAACCCCAGCAGAAGAAGCCGCAGCCCAGGAAGCGTGTCTTCGATCCCGACAAGCACTTCATGCCTCCGCCCGTTCCCAGGCGCGACTACGGACCCGATCCGATCAACGGGGAGCCGCTCCAGGACATACTCACGGCGATCGCCGATCCGTCCAGCGGAAAGCCTGCCAATTTCGACACGGTGCTCAAGCAGCTCGAAGAGCAGGAGCAGCTGTCGGAGAACGAGCGAATCGTCTACGTCGGGAAGGGAAGCTTCGGTGTGCTGGTGGAGAATCGTTCCGCGAAGCCGCGCTACTCGATTCGAAAGCGGATCCAGTTCGAGGATGAGTTCGAGAAGTATCCGTGGCGCAAGGAGTTGAGTCCCGGGATATCCCGCGACTACACTCCGGCACCTCAACCGCTATCGGAGCTCTTCGACGAGGCTGAGGCGACGGTATCGCTGAGCGGGTACGGAAAGGCTCACCCCTCGATCTACCTGCCCAAGACCGAATAACCGGTGGTGAGGAGCCGGCCGTGACCCGAAACCCGTTTCAGGCCGCCGACACCGTCTACATGGTCGGCATCAAGGGCACCGGCATGGCGGCGCTCGCGGAGATCCTGGTCGCGCGCGGCCTGTCGGTCACCGGCTCTGACGTCGCCGAGCGCTTCTACACCGACCGGATCCTCCAGAACGCGGGGATCGCGTACACCGAGGGCTTCGACGCGTCGAATCTGCCCCATGATGTCGACGTCGTCGTCTACTCTTCGGCCTACGATCGATCGACCCATCCCGAGCTCGTCGCGGCATCGCGCCGGTCGATCCTCTGCATCGAGTATACCGAGGCGCTCGGAGCCATTTCCCGTGAGGCGTTTTCCGTCGGCGTGTCGGGGGTCCACGGCAAAACGACGACGACGGCGCTCGTGGCGGCGCTCGTACGCGCGCACCAGTCGCCCGGGACGGTTCTTGCCGGCAGCGCACTTGCCGACGTCGGTGGACGCTCGACGCTGATCCAGGGCCGCGACTTCCTGGTCGCCGAGACGTGCGAGTACCGACGCCACTTCCTGCGCTTCGCACCCGCTGCCGTTGTGATCACCAATGTAGAGGCCGATCACCTGGACTACTTTGCCGATGCGGCCGATGTTGAGGCCGCGTTCGCCGAGTACGCACGGTTGCTTCCCCGATCAGGAACGCTGATCGTGTGCGCCGACGATCCCGGTGCCGCAAGAGTCGTCGACTCGGTCGTCCGGGAACGACCCGACCTGCGCATCGTGGGCTACGGGGCGTCGGCCGCCGGGTCCTATCGGATGGCCGTTACGTCGCGTGCGTCGGGGATGATCGGATTCACGGTCGGCGATCTGGAGCTGGAGCTGCACGTGCCCGGCGATCACAACGCGCTGAACACGGCGGCGGCGATAGCCGCGTTCGATACGCTACCCGCTGTGACACGCGACGCCGACCTGACTCGCCGGGCGATCGCCGGGTTCAGCGGAACCCGACGCAGGAGCGAAGTGGTGGGCACGCGCGACGGGGTCACGGTCGTCGACGACTACGCACACCATCCGACCGCCATAGTGGCGACGCTCGCGGGGCTGCGCTCGTTCTATCCGGGGCGCCGTCTTGTGCTGAGCTTCATGTCGCACACGTACACCAGGACGGTGCGCCTGCTCGACGAGCTCGCAGACGCGCTCATCGGTGCCGATGAGCTCGTCCTACACGACATCTACGCGTCCGCGCGCGAGTCGCGTCCCGACGGCGTCGACGGGCGGATCCTGGTCGATGCGGTGCGCGCGCGCGGTGTGGACGCGCGC
>SKVA01000217.1 GCA_007129695.1 Spirochaetaceae bacterium
CGGCCCGCAGGGCCGAGGCGCCCGGATACCTGGGCCTGGGGACGGGGAGGCACCGACGAATCTCAGATCGGTGGCCGGCGGTAGCTGGTAGGCCCGCTCGTCGCGTGGCATACTGTGCGGATGACAGACCAGACGAGTAGAGAAGTCGACGCGGCGGGCGTCGCGCACGGCTTTGACGACGAGAGCCTCCGGGCGGCGATCCGGACCGCGCTTTCGCGCGGGGGCGATTACTGCGACGTGTTTGTCGAGGATCGCGACGACACGCTGATTCTCTTTGACGACGGCAGGATCCAGGGGATCACGACCGGGACGACCGCGGGGATCGGGATCCGCGTGATCTACGGCGTGAATTACGTCTATCTCTACTCGGGGAATCCGACCGCGTCGACCCTGGCCGGACTCGCCGAGCGCGCCGCGGAGGCGGTTCGCTGGGAGCAGGTGGGCAACCTGGGGCCGGTCGATGCGCGTGCCGAGCGCGGGATCGTGCGCCCGCGCGTGGAGCCGGGGTCGATCGCGGTCGCGGAAAAAGTCGCGCTGGTCGAACGCGCGAACCAGGCGTCGCGCGACCACTCGCCGCTCATCGGGCAGGTCGTGGTCAGGTACGCCGACGACGATCAACGCGTGACGATCGCTACGAGCGACGGCGTGATCGCGCGCGACCGGCGAGTCCACACGCGGTTCGTCGTGCAGAGCATCGCCGAACGCGACGGGAAGAAAGAGACCGGCTTCTACGGGCCGGGGCGTTCGATGGGCTGGGAGTTCTTCGGCCTGTTGTCGCCCGAGGCGATCGCCGCCGAGTCGGCGCGGATCGCGCTCGTCCGGCTGGACGCAGATTTCGCGCCGCAGGGCAAGCTTCCCGTTGTGATCGACAACGAGTTCGGCGGCGTCATTTTCCATGAGGCGTGCGGGCATCCGCTGGAAGCGACGTCGGTCGCGAACGACGCGAGCGTCTTCTGCGGCAAGTTCGGCCACCGGATCGCGAACGACGCGGTCAGCGCGGTCGACGACGGTACGATCCCCGGCGGCTGGGGTTCGGCCGACTACGACGACGAGGGTAACCCGACCCAGCGCAACCAGCTCATCACCGACGGCGTGCTCACGTCGTACATGATCGACCGACTCGGCTCGATCAAGATGGGGATGGCGGGCACCCACTCGAGCCGGCGCGAGTCGTACAAGTACGCGCCGACATCACGAATGACGAACACGTACATCGACCGCGGCACCGACTCGCTCGACGCGATGATCGGATCGATCGACCACGGCGTCTACTGCGTGAAGCTCGGCGGCGGATCGGTGAACCCCGCGACGACCGACTTCAACTTCGCGGTGCAGGAGGGCTACCTCATCAAGAACGGCGCGATCGACCGGCCGGTCAAGGGCGCGTCGCTGATCGGGAAGGGGAGCGAGATCCTGATGAACATCGAGATGGTCGGCGACAACCTGGACGCGACCGGCACCGGGATGTGCGGATCGCTCTCCGGGTCGATCCCCGCCGCGGTCGGCCAGCCGGCGATCAAGGTCTCCGGGCTCGTCGTTGGAGGCCGATCATGAACGACATCACTTCGAGGCTCGAGTCGGGGCTCAGGTCGGCGTTCCGGTCGGCCGGCGGGGTGGGCGCCCTCTATTACTCGCGCAGCCGTACGCTCGAGATGAAGGCGTTCAAGGGCGAGATCGCGTCGTTCGCCGAAAGCGACGAGCAGTGGGTCTCCGCGCGCGTGATCGACGACCGGCGGATGGGGAGCGCGTACACCGAGCGGTTCGACGACGAGTCGATCGAGCGGGTCGCGCTGCGCGCGCGGGAGAACGCGCGTTTCGCGGGATCCGATCCCGGCAACACGCTGTTCGCCGGCGACGAGAGCGGCGAGCGCGGCGACTACGATGGACGGCGCGGTAGTCTGGATACGGTGTCGATCGACGGCAAGAAGGCGATGGCGATCGCCGCTGAGCGCGCCGCAAAGGCGTACGACGCGCGGATCGTCAACGTCCCGTACTGTTACTACGCGGAGAGCGACGGCGCGCACGCGATCGCGAGCACGTACGGGGTTTCGAAGACGCAGCTGACCTCGTCGTGCATGTGCTACGTGATGGTCATCGCGCGCGACGGGGAGGAGACGCAGACCGGCTCCGAGTTCGTCTATGCCGCCGACCCGTCGACGATGGATACCGAGGCGGTCGCGCGTACCGCCGCGGCGCGCGCGATCGAAAAGCTCGGCGCGCGCGAGATCGACTCGGGTACCTACCGGGTCGTCTTCGACAGCCGCTCGGCGTCGCAGCTTCTGGGTGCGTTCATCGCGTCGCCCGGGTCGCCGTTCTACGGCGAGACGATCCAGAAGCGCCGGTCGATGCTCGCCGGGAAGCTCGGCACGCGGATCGCGTCCGATCTGTTCACGGTCGTGGACGACCCCGCGCGCGGCTTGAGTCCGGCGTTCTTCGATGGCGATGGGGTCGCGACACGTGCGCTCACGCTCGTCGACCGCGGCACCTTCGATGCTGTCGTCCACACCGTCTATTCGGCCGCTCGCGAAGCCGGAGCGAAAACGACCGGTCACGCGAAGCGCGGTCGCGAGCGCGTCACGACCGGGCTGCACCGGCCGTACCTGGACAACGGCGACGGGTCGCTCGACGCGCTCCTGACGCAGATGGGATCGGGGATCCTCATCACCGAGGTCGAGGGGCTGCACGCCGGCCTCAACACCGTGACCGGCGATTTCTCGCTCTCCGCGAAGGGCTTTCTGGTCGAAGGCGGTGTCCGAGGCGCGCCGGTCCGCAACGTCGTCGCGGCGGGAAACTTCTTCGAGCTCGCGTCGAACGTCGTCGCGAAGGCGGGCGACCTGCGCGACGACAACCGCGGCGGCTTCGACTCCCCGTCGGTACTGGTCGAAGCCGTGAGCGTATCGGGAAGATAGCGCACGAGTTGAAGCAGCGACGCTATTCGACCCGTATGGTATATTGAGAGGTACCGTATGGGGGAGCCATCGATGGCGCTGCAGGACGACGACGTTCGACGCGTAGGCGACTACATGAAACCGTGGATCCGCGATATCGTGCGCGAGATGGTGCCGCCGCAGCCCGGCCCGATCGACACGCAGCTCCTGGAGCGGATGGTCCGGGTCGAGGAAGAGCTCAAGGCTCAGCGTGAGCTGATGCGCGATCGGTTCGACGCGATGGACCAGCGCTTCATCGATATGCGCACGCACTCCGACGCCCGGTTCGACGCGATGGACCAGCGGTTCGCCGATATGCGCGCGCATTCCGACGCCCGGTTTGACGCGATGGACCAGCGGTTCGCCGATATGCGCGCGCACTCCGACGCCCGATTTGAGGCGATGGACCAGCGCTTCATCGACATGCGCGCGTACACCGACGCGCGGTTCGAGGCCGTCGACAAGCGGTTCGACGACGTGCAGACCAGCTTCGCGCGGACGCAGTGGCTGATAGGGCTCGGTTTCGTGCTGCTGACCGCGGCGATCACGGTGTTCGGTTTCATCGGGTAGGGGAGGGGCCTACCAGGCGTCCGGTCGACCCGCGACACGGGACAACGCGAAGCGCGCCAGATCCGTGGCTCCCGAACACGTGACGCCAACCGCATCCAGCACGGTTTGCGGCCGTGACGGTATCGCCCATCCCACACCGACCGCGGGCAACCGCGGCGCCCCGCTTGCCAAACCTCGCATACTCATCCAAGCTGAGCGCATGAAGATACCTCTGCGAAGCGCAACGAACACGGTCGGGCGACGGATGGCGGGGGCGCGGAGCCTGTGGCGCGCGACCGGGATGCGCGACGAGCACTTCGGCCGGCCGATCGTCGCGATCGCGAACTCGTTCACGCAGTTCGTGCCGGGACACGCGCACCTCCACCAGATCGGGCAGGACGTGCGCGCTATTGTCGAGCAGCACGGCTGCTACGCAGCCGAGTTCAACACGATCGCCGTCGACGACGGAATCGCGATGGGCCACGACGGGATGCTCTACTCGCTGCCGAGTCGCGAGCTGATCGCCGACAGCGTCGAGTACATGGTCAACGCGCACTGTGCCGATGCGCTCGTCTGTATTTCCAACTGCGACAAGATCACTCCGGGGATGCTGATGGCGGCGCTCCGGCTCAACATTCCGACCGTCTTCGTGTCGGGCGGACCGATGGAGGCCGGAAAGCTCGGCGACGAGCACCTCGACCTCATCGACGCGATGGTGATCGCGGCCGACGACACGGTCGACGACGCTCGGGTTGCCGCGGTCGAAGCGGCCGCGTGCCCGACCTGCGGGTCGTGTTCGGGGATGTTCACCGCGAACAGCATGAACTGCCTGACCGAGGCTATCGGGCTGTCGCTGCCGGGCAACGGGACGGTCGTCGCGACGCACGTGAACCGCAAACGGTTGTTCGAGCACGCCGCGCACACCGTGGTCGCGCTCGCGCGCCGCTACTACGAGGATGGCGACGTGCGAGTGCTCCCGCGGTCGATCGCGACGAAGGTCGCGTTTGAGAACGCGATCGCGCTCGACATCGCGATGGGCGGATCGACGAACACGGTGCTCCACCTGCTCGCCGCCGCGCAGGAGGCCGACGTCGACTTCACCGTAGCGGACATCGACGCGGTGTCGCGCCGCGTTCCGTGCCTCTGCAAGGTCGCCCCGTCGTCGACCTACCACGTCGAAGACGTCAACCGCGCCGGCGGCGTGCTGTCGATCATGGCCGAACTCGAACGCGGCGGCCTGATCGACGGCGCGGCGTACCGCGTCGACGGACTGACGCTTTCCGAAGCGATCGCGCGCTACGACGCGCGCGCTGCGGCCGCAGCGCCTACCACCGCGGTCGCACCGCAGCCGCTCGACCTGTGGCGATCGGCGCCGGGGGGGCGACCCAATCTGGTGCTCGGGTCGCAGGCGTCGACGTACCGCGAGCTCGACATCGATCGCGAGTCGGGGTGCATCCGTGACATCGCGCACGCGTACTCGCCCGACGGCGGGCTGTGCATCCTGTTCGGGAACATCGCCGGGCGCGGCGCGGTCGTGAAGACCGCAGGCGTCGATTCGTCGTTGTTCGCGTTCCGCGGACCGGCGCGCGTATTCGAGAGCCAGGACGACGCGTGCCGCGGGATTCTGGATGGGACCGTCGTCGCGGGCGATGTAGTCGTGATCCGCTACGAAGGGCCCAAGGGCGGCCCCGGAATGCAGGAGATGCTCTATCCGACCAGCTACCTGAAGGCGCGCCATCTGGGCAAGGCGTGCGCTCTGGTCACCGACGGACGCTTCTCCGGTGGCACGTCGGGGTTGTCGATCGGGCACGTATCGCCGGAGGCGGCGGCCGGTGGCGCGATCGCGCTCGTAGAGGATGGCGACGAAATCGTGATCGACATCCCGACGCGGAAGCTCGAGTTGAACGTGCCGGAAGCCGAACTCGACCGGCGGCGTCAGGCGGAGGAGGCGCGAGGAGATCGGAGGTATACCCCCCACGAACGCACGCGTACCGTCAGCCGCGCGCTTAAGGCGTACGCGTTCATGGCGACGAGCGCCGACACGGGAGCGGTGCGACGCCTGCCTGAGTAGCGGTCAGGCCGGTCGCGCCGGTCACTTCGCCGTCGCGGCGCTCCGTCCGCGGAGTCCGCGACCGATCACGAGCTCGACCCGACGCTCCCAGACGGCGATCATTGCCAGCGCGATTCGCGGTGCGACGATCCACAGCGCGGGGACCCCGAGCGCGGCGAACAGCAGCGTGTCTTCCAGCAGCGAATGGCTGACCGCGATATGGTGGTTCAGGAGATCGCCGTCCTCGCGAGAGAGGTGTCCGTTCGCAACCTCCGCACGGAGCACCCCCGCCCCGTACGCAAGGCCAAGCGTGTTCGACACGAACCAGAGGAAGGCCGACGACGGCGGCAGACCAAAGACGCGCATCAGCGGTCCCAGGTGCCGGCCGATCGCGCGTATCGCACCGAGTTCCTGAAGCACGCGCTCGCCCACCATCAGGGCGAGCAGTATCAGCGATAGCCGCACGATCAGTAACAGGGTGTCGATCGCCCATCCGACGAACGCCGCGGTGAACGACGCAGGCTCATCGTCGTGGACCGCACCGGCCGAATCGGCGTCACCCGGGCGGACCGATTCGACGCCGACCGTGAGCGTCGGAGAGCGATCGGCGAGCGACGCCGGGAGCGCGACCGCGAGCACGAAGCCACCGACGACGGCCGCGATCAGACGCAGCGCGATCATCCGGATCGCGCTGCTTCCGGTCGCCTTGAGAACCGAAATCTCCACCAGGAAGTTGTGCGCGATGAGCGCCATCAACGCGACGATCGTCGTTTCGCGCAGATCAAGAGAGAGTTCGGCCATCACCGCGATCGCCGAGTAGAGGTTTACGAACAGTCCGGTCAGAAAGGCAAGCGCGGTCGAACCGGGCAGCGACAGGAGCGCAAACACCGGCTCCAGAGCACTGCTGATGAAGCCGAGAATCCCGAACCGGCGCAGCAGGAAGACCACGAACGAGACCGGCACCATGATCGACAGGAGCCAGACCGTCGTGCGGCCGCCCGCCCTGATCCCGTCCATCGCGGCTCGACCGATGCGCAGTCGGGGGTATGCCATTCCCTGACTGTATCAGCAGACCTTCGGCCGTGGTACCGTCCGTTTGCCTGGCCAGGACTCTGACGCTATATTTACGCAGCATTCCATCCGGTCCGCGACGGATGGAGTTCCTCGAATCGTACTGACTTCACGACATCTAGGAAACCCAACGATTCGAGACGAAAGGAAAGGAAATGGGTGTAGACATCAGGAAGATGCGCAACATCGGTATCAGCGCGCACATCGATTCCGGCAAAACGACGCTGACCGAACGCATTCTTTTTTACTGCGAGAAGATACACGCGATTCACGAGGTTCGTGGCAAGGACGGCGTCGGTGCGACTATGGATTCGATGGAGCTCGAGCGCGAACGCGGGATCACGATCGCGAGCGCTTCGACGAATGTGACGTGGAAAGGGTCCCCGATCAACATCATCGACACGCCCGGACACGTCGATTTCACGATCGAGGTCGAGCGAAGCCTACGCGTCCTTGACGGCGCGGTGCTGGTTTTGTGCTCGGTTGGTGGCGTTCAGAGTCAGAGCATCACCGTCGACCGGCAGCTCAATCGGTACAATGTTCCGTTCGTGGCCTTCGTGAACAAGGCCGACCGGGTCGGGGCGAACCCGTTGCGCGTTCGTAGTCAGCTGCGCGAAAAGCTCGGTCACAACGCCGTGATGCTTCAACTTCCGATCGGCCTCGAGGACAAGTTCGAGGGCATCGTCGACCTGGTTGCGATGAAGGCGCTCTACTACGACGGCCCGTCGGGAGAAACCATCCGCTACGAGGAGATCCCGGCGTCGATCAGAGAGCAGGCCAACGCGTATCACGACGAACTGATAGACGCGGTCAGCCTGTTCAGCGATGAGCTGGCGGAGGCGTACCTCGAAGGCGAGGTCACCGAGCCGATGATCCATGACGCTGTCCGCGCCGGCGTGCTCCAGCGCGCGCTGACGCCGGTATTCGTCGGTAGTGCGTACAAGAACAAGGGCGTTCAGACGCTGCTAGACGCGGTGACCCGCTACCTGCCGTCTCCTCCTGAGGTGACTAATACCGCGCTCGATCTCGATCACGATGAAGCCCCCGTCGAGCTGCACGGCGATGAGAGCGCAAAGACCGTGGCGCTCGCGTTCAAGCTCGAGGACACGAGCTACGGGCAGCTGACCTACATCAGGATCTATCAGGGTACCGTGAAGAAGGGCGATGAGCTCTACAACACGCGCAGCCAGCGGAAGTTCAAGGTCGGTCGGTTGATCCGGATGCACGCCAATCATATGGAGGACATCACCGAGGCCGTCGCCGGCGATATCGTCGCGCTCTTCGGAATCGACTGCGCGTCGGGGGACACCTTCTGCGATCCGTCGCTGAACTACTCGATGACCAGTATGTACGTTCCCAACCCGGTCATCAGCCTCGCGATCAAGCCAAAGGACAAGAAGTCCTCCGACAACATGGCGAAGGCGCTCAACCGCTTCGCCAAGGAAGATCCGACGTTCCGGACCCATGTCGATCCTGAGAGTCAGGAGACGATCATCCAGGGCATGGGAGAGCTCCACCTCGACGTCTACGTCGAGCGGATGCGCCGCGAGTACAAGGCCGAGGTCGAGACCGGAGCGCCTCAGGTTGCGTACCGGGAGACGATCACACAGCGTGCGGACTTCAACTACACGCACAAGAAACAGACCGGCGGATCCGGGCAGTTTGGTCGAGTTGCCGGTTATATCGAACCGTCGGAGACCGGCGATTACGAGTTTGTCAACGAGATCAAAGGCGGGGTGATCCCGACCGAGTATATCCCGAGCGTCGACAAGGGTTTTCAGCTCGCGCTGCAGAAGGGACCGACCATCGGGTTCCCGATCGTCGGCGTCCGTGCGGCGATAAACGACGGAAGCACGCATGCGGTCGACTCTTCCGACATGGCGTTCCAGGCCGCCGGCCTTGGCGCGTTCAGGGACGCGTACAAGCGGGCCAGTCCGCAGATTCTGGAGCCGATCATGAAGGTCACGGTCGAAGGGCCAACCGAGTACCAGGGTAACGTGTTTGCGAGCATCAACCAGCGGCGAGGTATCATCCTCAGCTCGACGGAGGACGGTGCGTTCAGTGTCGTTGAAGCCGAGGTGCCGCTGAGCGAGATGTTCGGATACTCGACGGTACTCCGAAGCCTTTCGCAGGGTAAGGCCGAGTATACGATGGAGTTTCTCAAGTACGGGCGTGTCCCGCAGAGTATTGCCGAAGAACTCGTCAAGAAGTACCAGGACGAACGAAAAGCCGAAGCGGCGCGGTAGCAGGAGAGGGTATGATCAAGCAAGAACTCATCAAACGGAGTCCGCTGCGGATTCTCGAACGGAGCATCCACGGGTCGCTCGCGGCCGGTAGTGTCGGTCTCATCGCAGCGCGCAAGGGCACCGGGAAGACCGCGTGCCTGGTTCACATCGCGACCGATCAGCTGTTTCAGGGCAAGCACGTGATTCACATCAGCTTTGCGTCGCGTACCGATCACATCGTCAGCTGGTACGAGGATATCTTCAACGAACTCGCCAGGGCGTTGTCGCTGGAGAACGCGATGGAGATTCACGACGAGCTGATCACCCGACGAGTCGTGATGAACTTCAACCAGAAAGGGGTATCCCCCGAACAGCTCCTCAAAAGCGTTCGCGCGCTGATCGAGGACGGCCAGTTCGCGGCGAATGTTCTCATAGTCGACGGATACAGCTTTGAGACCGGCGATCCGGCGCTCGTGGCCGCGATCAAGGCGTTTGCCGCCGAGACGGGACTCGCGGTCTGGTTCAGCGCGAGTATCCACCGCGACGATCCGCGCGTCGACGAGCACGGGATCCCGGCGATCCTGTCGCCGTACCTGGAGTCTGTCGACGTGCTTATCACGCTGCAACCTACCGAGGACCACATCCGGCTCGACCTCAGGAAGGACTTCGCGAATTACACGCGCGAAGACCTCCACCTGAAGCTCGATCCGAAGAGCCTCCTGATCGCCGGCGAGTAGTCGGCGTGCGCCGACGCGCATCGTTGAACATCGCGATGCTTCCGGCTACGCTATCCCTACCGGAGGAAGTATGACTCACCGACCCGAGCCGTGGCAGACGCCCGAGCTCACCGCTATCAACAGGCTCCCGATGGCAAGCCCGCTGCTGCCCGCTTCGTCTCCGGAGCGCGCGCTCGAACGAAACCGCGACGCCAATGAGTGGTTCCTGCTTCTGAACGGCACGTGGCGATTTGCACGGTTCGACACCCCCGCGCTTGCCGAACAGGCGCGCGTCGCGCTTGCATCAGGGACCGCGTCGGAGTTTCGTCCGATCGACGTGCCGGGCAACTGGACTCTGCAGGACACCGTCGACAAGCCGATCTACACCAACGTGCAGATGCCCTTCGACAACACCCCACCGCTCGTACCCGAGCAGAACCCGACCGCGCTCTACTCAAAGCGGTTTGAGCTGCCTGGCGCCTTCGCCGGAAGGCGCCTTCTCCTGCACTTTGGCGGGGTGGAGAGCTACTACGAAGTGTATCTGAACGGAGTGTTCGTCGGCATGGCGAAGGACAGCCGGTTGCCGAGCGAGTTTGACATCACCGAGTTCGTCGATCCGTCGGCCGATAACGAGCTGATCGTGAAGGTGCTCAGGTTCTGCGACTCGAGCTACATTGAAGACCAGGATCAGTGGTGGATGGCAGGGATCTTCCGCGACGTCTACCTCTATACCACCGGCCCTGAGTTTCTCCGAGACGTCAGCGCGCGCGCCGACTACGATCCGGCCGGCAGAGACGGTTCGCTCGATCTGTCGGTAACCGTCGGTTTCGCGCCGAAACTGATGCACGCCGATGGTGGTCTGGGCGGTCCCCGGAACGCCTATTCGGTCCACGCGCGGCTGGTCGGGCCGTCGGGCGCGACCGTCTGGGTCGGCTCTGCGCGAATCGATCCGTCGTACCGGGTTACCGAATACCAGGCCGAGCTTTCGGCGATGCTCCCCGGTATAGCACCCTGGTCGTCCGAGTCGCCAACGCTCTACTCGCTCGTCGTGAGCCTCCATCACGAAGACGGCACGCACATCGAAAGCCGCTGCGTGAGAACGGGTTTCCGTCGCGTCGAGATCCGCGACCGGGAACTACTGATCAACGGGCGACCGGTTCTGATAAAGGGCGTCAACCGGCACGAGCACGACGACCGGCTGGGGAAGGTGATGACCCGGGAGCTGATGCTGAAGGATATCCTGACGCTCAAACGGTTCAATTTCAACGCGGTGCGCACGTCGCACTACCCCGACACGATCGAGTGGTACGACCTGTGCGACGAGTACGGCATATACCTCATCGACGAGGCCAACATCGAGGCGCACGCGAATTACCCGCTGATCTGCCGGGATCCCAGGTGGGCGCTCGCGTTCGAGGAGCGGATGACGCGGATGGTCCTGCGCGATCGCAACCATCCGAGCGTGATCGGCTGGAGCGCGGGCAATGAGAGCGGGCACGGAGAAAATCACGTTCGCGCGATCGACCGCGTTCGCGAGATCGATCCGACGCGGTTCATCCACCACGAAGGAGAGGTCAAAACCCACTGGACCCAGGGCGGTAACGCGTACACCGGTGGCAGCAACCGGTACAACGACCTGGTGAACCCGATGTACCCGTCTATCGAGTCGATCATCAAACACTCGGTCGACTCGACCGATCGGCGCCCGGTCATCCTGTGCGAGTACTCGCACGCGATGGGAAACTCCAACGGCAGCCTGTGCGACTACTTCGACGCGTTCGAGCGCTACCCCGGCCTCCAGGGCGGCTTCATCTGGGAGTGGGTCGACCACGGGATCGTTCAGACCGATCCGGCCGGACGCGAGTACTGGGCGTACGGTGGCGACTTCGGGGAGACGATCCACGACAGCAACTTCGTTGCGGACGGGCTCGTGTGGCCCGATCGCGCACCGCACCCGGCTATGTGGGAGTTCAAGAAGCTTGCGCAACCGCTCGCGGTCGACGCGATCGCTGTCCGTGAGGGGCGTTTCGCTGTCCGCAACAAGCAGGACTTCCTGTCGCTCGGCTGGCTCGACGGTTCGTGGCGGGTAGAGGTTGAGGGTGGTATCGTCCACTCGGCGGAGTTGCCGCCGCTTGACGCTCCGGCCGGTGGCGCGATGGAGGTCGTGCTCGACTATCCCGAGTCGCTCGACCTGGACGCGCCCGAGGCGCATGTGCTCTTCGAGTTTCGCGCGCGCACCGCGACACCGTGGTGCGAAGCCGGTCACCTGGTCGCGTGGGAGCAGATCGCGCCGAATGGCCGATGGCTGCCCGCCGCGACTTCGGCCGCCTCCGCGGACGGCCTCCAGAGCCCGCTGACGATGACTGATGCGGTCCAGATTCCCGCCGCTACGCCGATCGCAACCGCGCCGCGGCCCGCAATCCGCTTTGCCGGGGAGCCGATCGTCGTCGCCGCGCCGCGGCTGAACCTGTTCCGCGCCGCCACCGACAACGACGGAATTCGCGAGTGGACCGGGCAGAAGGACAAGCCGATGGTCCAGTGGATCGACGCCGGACTCCACGATCTGCGCGTCAGATCGCACGAGTACACCGGGGGTGGGAGCAGTCCGGTGGTCGAGCGGTTTGCGCTCGTCGGGAGCGACCCCGATGCGGTGATCGTACACGAACAGCGTGTCGAGACGGTCGCGCCGGACCTGATGCGGTTCGATGTGACCGTCGATGCGCCCGGATCGCTTCCGTCGCTGCCACGGATCGGCGTCCTGCTGAAGGTCGCCGCAGGATTCGAGTCGCTGCGTTGGTTCGGCCGCGGACCGCAGGAGAACCACATCGACCGCTGGCGTGGGTATCCGGTGGGTCTCTACTCGGGCACCGTCGCAGAACAGTTTGTTCCGTACATCATGCCGCAGGAGAACGGAAGCAAGTGCGAGGTTCGGTGGTTCGAGCTGTCCAACGGATCGGTCACTGCGCGGTTCATCGCCGATCCGCTGTTCGAGTTTTCGGTGCACCACGTGACGCCGGAAGACCTGTTCGCGTGCCGGCACACCCCGGATGTCGAGGACCGGCTGAGACCGGAAACGATCGTCAGCATCGACCTCCGGCAGCGTGGCGTCGGCACCGGCAGTTGCGGTCCTCAGACGCTCGAGCAGTACCTGGTCGATCCCGGAACGTACCGGTTCGGGTTCTACCTGCAGGTGCGACCCGTTGACTGATCGGGTGCACCGCGGCAGAGACGCGAGGGGGACGGATGGCGTTTGAGATCGGCAGAGGAACAAACATCTCTCATTGGCTGAGTCAGAGCAAGAACCGCGGCGCGCAACGGCGCGACTGGTTCACGCGCGCCGACATCGAGCGGATCGCAGGGTGGGGTTTCGACCACATCAGGTTGCCGATCGATGAGGAGCAGATGTGGGACGAATCGATGCGGCGCGATCAGGAGGCGTTCGACTTGCTCGCCGGCGCGATCGACTGGTGCGCGACAAACCGGCTTGCGGTCGTGCTCGATCTGCATATCCTTCGCAGCCACTACTTCAACGATGCCGATGTACCGGCGCTCTACAACGATGCGGGTGCCCGGGAGCGGTTCGCGGCGATCTGGTCCGACCTCGCCGGGTTTGTTGAAGCCGTTCCCGACGACCGCCTGGCGGTCGAACTGCTCAACGAGGCGGTCGCACCGTCGGCGCACGTGTGGAATGAGACCTGGCGTGTCGCTTACGACGCCGTCCGCGCGCACTCGGCGACCCGCACGATCGTACTCGGGTCGAACAACTTCAACAGCTACGACACCGTTTCAGGTCTCGACGTTCCTGCCGACCCCAATCTGATCCTGACGTTTCACTACTACCACCCGATGTTCGTTACCCATCACACCGCGAAGTGGTGGAGACAGGGTGGATCATACGCGGGACCGATCCGGTATCCGGGACGGCCGATTCCGGAGTCGCAGCACCGGGCGCTCGAGCATCTGAAGGATGACGGGATCGAGCAGCTCAACCGCGACTTCGATATCGATGTGATGCGACGCGACATGGGGCTCCCGCGCAGCGTCGCCGACCGGACCGGCCATCGGCTGTACTGCGGGGAGTTCGGCTGCTACGAGCACACACCGTCCGATATCCGGGAGGCGTGGTACCGCGACGTGGCTACGGTCCTTTCGGAACTCGGGATCGCGTGGGCGAACTGGGACTACAAGGGAAGCTTCGGATTAGTCGACAAAAACGGCCAGGAAACCGGCGTCCGCCGGTGGTTGCTCGAGGAGCGATAATCGATCCAGGATGCGCGCGGGCCGAACACCGTGTCCGGCCCGCTGCGACGTCTGGTCTACCAGTTTTCCCGAACGAGTTCGAAGTGCGCCTGCGGGTGCAGACACGCGGGGCAGCTCTTGGGCGCCTCGGCACCTTCGAAGATGTACCCACAGTTCATGCACGCCCACACGGTTGCCGCGTCGCGCTTGAAGACCTTGCCGGTTTCGACGTTCTCGCACAGCTTGTTGTACCGCTTTTCGTGCTGCTTCTCCGCGACGCAGACCGCATTGAACAGCGCCGCGATCTGCGGGAAACCCTCTTCCTTCGCGACCTCAGCGAAGCCCTTGTAGAGCTCGGTCCACTCGAAGTGCTCGCCCGCCGCGGCGTGCTTGAGGTTCTCCGTTGTGTCGCCGACCGCGCCTTCGCCGGCGAAACCGGCCGGGTACGCTGCAATGATCTCGACTTCACCGCCCTCCAGGAAGCTGAAGAAGCGCTTTGCGTGCTCTTTCTCCTGGTTCGCGGTCTCTTCGAAGATCGCGGCGATCTGCTGATAGCCCTCTTTGCGAGCCTGCGACGCGCTGTACGTGTAGCGGTTGCGCGCCTGACTCTCGCCGGCAAACGCCGCGAGCAGGTTCTTCTCGGTCCTCGTGCCCTTGACACTCTTCATATTGTCTCCCTTCGGCGGATGTTGTGACGCGATTGCATCAAACAGTCGCTGGTTTTCTTACGGCCGATTGTAGCGCTTGATTGAACTTGTTGCAACCTTAAAGCGGATATTATACCAATATTGTGTTGCGTGTCACAATAAAAGATAGAGGAATCTAGCGCGAGCGTGGAACGCCAATGCGGCGGCATGTCGTCTGTAATGGACATCGAGAGCAGAACGGTGAGGTCGGAGTGCACGTTGCCTGACCAAAGGCGACGAGCAGCTCGTTGATCTCGATCCAGTAGGCCCGCGGAAGCATCCGCTGGAGCTCGAGTTCGGTCTGTTCCGGAGTTCGCGTTGCGACCCACCCCCGGCGGTTTGCGATGCGGTGGACGTGCGTGTCGACACAGATCGCCGGGATGCCGAACCCCAGACCCAGCACAAGGTTCGCGGTCTTCCGTCCGACACCGGGCAGATCGACAAGCGCGTCGATCGCGTCAGGAACCTGCCCGGAGTACCGTTCGCACAGGATCGAGCAGACCTCGGCGATGTGCCTTCCCTTGGTCCGGTAGAACCCGGCGGGGTAGATCAGATCGGCGATCGGCTCGTCACCGAGCGATCGCATAGTGGCCGGGGTTCGTGCGATCGCGAAGAGCCGTTCGCAAGCGGCCAGAGTAACGTCGTCCTTCGTGCGCAGCGATATCATCGTGGAGATCAGGATCAGGAACGGGTCGCGCGCAAAACGCGCGATTTGCGAGACCGACGGGAGCCCGGCACGACTCAGCTGATCGCGAAGCGTCGCGACGAGCGAACACCAATCGACCGGCGCGGCTCGCCTCACTCCTCAGCGGCCGCCTTCTTCGCGGTCTTCTTCGGCTCGGTCTCCAGGCGCGCGAACACGAGCTCTTCGACGTCGCTCTTGCCCTTGTTCAGGCTGAATGATACCTCGTCGACTAGCAGCTTCAGCGCGCTGTCGAAGAGTTTGCGCTCGAGGATCGGCAGCTCCTTGACGCGACTGCGGTGATAGAGCGCGCGGACGACCGTCGCGATGTCGTGAATCGTGCCCTGCTTCAGCAGGTCCAGGTTCATCTGGTAGCGCATCTTCCAGTCTGCAGGGACCGGCTCGAACTCTTCCGCGATGAGACTCAGCGCCGACGTCGCCTCTTTCTTCGGCACGATTGCCCGAATCCCGAGTTCCTCGGCGCGATCAACGGGAACGTAGACAGTCATGTCGCTGACTTCCAGATAGAGCTCGTAGTAGAGCGTGTCCTTGTCGTTGAACTTTTTCTTGAAGATACGCTTGATCTGGCCGACGCCCTGGAGCGGGTAGACGACCTGCTCGAGCTCCTGGAATGTCGTTTCAGGCTTCGCCTTGCTCTTCGCTCGACTCTTCGTCTTCGGCGCCGACTTGGATGCCGTATCTTTCGACGCGACGCTCTTCGTCGAAGCGCTCTTGGCCGCGGTGCCTTTGGGCGCCCTGGAACCCGCGGCTTTTGATCGGGTTGCCGCCGACCCCTTCGTCGACGACTTCTTTGCCGGAGTCTTGGCCGGCGACTTCTTCGATGACGACCTGGCTGAAGATTCCTTCGGCTCAGTCGCGGACGAGTCGGATGTGCCCTTCGTGGTCTGTTTCATCGCTGACAATATACACGAAGCGGTGGTCTCTTTGAAGGCCACCCCGACGAGCGGCGCCCCACCGCAGTGCCGCTACGGAACGAACTGCGTATACGGCAGTCCGCAGCTGCGCGCGACCGCCTCGTGCACGCACGCGCCGTCGTGGGTGTTTAGCCCGCGGCGGAGCGGCTCGCTCGCGCGCATCGCGTCGTTCAGGCCCGAGTCTGCGATCATCTGACCGTACGGAAGCGTGACGCTCGTCAGCGCGATCGTCGAGCTACGCGCGACGGCGCCCGGCATGTTCGCGACGCAGTAGTGTACGACGTCGTCGACGATGTAGATCGGCTCATC
This sequence comes from Spirochaetaceae bacterium, assembly GCA_007129695.1. Taxonomy (GTDB): domain Bacteria; phylum Spirochaetota; class Spirochaetia; order DSM-27196; family SLST01; genus SLST01. Next base: position 16,390 of record SKVA01000217.1, read on the forward strand.
GTGCGTTGTCGGTCGAGACGTCTCCGCGATCCCGCCCTGATCGATCGCGACATCAACCAGCACAGCGCCCGGCTTCATGAGCTTGAGGTGCTCGCGCGTGATCAGCCGCGGAGTCGACTCGCCGGGGATCAGCACCGCACCGATCACGATGTCGGCTTCCTTCAGGACGTATTCCAGGTTCGCTTCGGTCGCGTAGAGCGTGGTGATCGAGCTTCCGAAGATATCGTCGAGGTACGCGAGCCGGCGGGGGTTCACGTCCAGGATCGTGACATTCGCGCCGATTCCGACCGCGATCTTGCACGCGTTTGTTCCGACCACCCCGCCGCCTATGATCGCGACCACGCCTCGGGGGACCCCAGGAACGCCGCCGAGCAGGATACCCCGACCGCCGAACTCCTTCTCCAGGTACTTCGCTCCTTCCTGGACGCTGAGGCGACCGGCGATCTCGCTCATCGGGGTCAGGCACGGGAGCGACCGGTCGGGCAGCTCGATCGTCTCGTACGCGATCGAGGAGACTTTGCGCTCCATGAGGTGCTTCGCGAGCGGAACATTCGCCGCCAGATGCAGGTACGTGTAGAGGATCTGCCCCGGCCGCAGCAGATCGAACTCGTCGGGTAGCGGCTCCTTGACCTTGACGATCATGTCGGCGTCGGCAAAGACTCGGGCCGCCGTTTCGATGAGCTCGGCGCCCATCGCGCGGTACTCGTCGTCCGGGTATCCGGATCCGATTCCTGCATTCTGTTCGACGATCACTCGATGTCCGTGGGAGACGTAGCTCTTCGCGTCGTGTGGCGTCAACCCGACACGGTATTCGTGCCGCTTGACCTCTTTGGGTACCCCGATAGTCATGCGGAGAGTATACCAGCAGCTGGCTCAGCTGTCGTGCCGTTTTGACCGACAATGAGAGAGAATCGATCGATTTCGGAGGATCGCATGCGCCGTTTCGGCATAATCCTACTGGCCACCATGGCCGCGGCTGCGGTACCCGCGCAGTCTGGTGCCGGACTGTCTCCCGACTCAGTCAGAATAGCCGACCTCGAGCTTTCCGGCGCGACGATCAGCCAGGCCGGGCCCGACTCGTTCTACGTGCGTGGGGTCGGGATCGGAGGCAGCTCCTATTCGATTCTCCTCGATCAATCCTCGGTCGGTTCGTGGTCCGTGCGTACAATCGTCCCTGAGGAGCTCAATGTCCTGCCCGCCGCCGCGGTGCTCGACTTTGCGACGCTGCGCGTCGCCGACGATGCGACCATCGAGATCGACGGTGTCATCGTCGACGGCGTGTTCTACCGGGGATCGCTGGTTGCGTCGGAAGACTCGCTCGATCTGGTCGACCGGATCTACGCGTCGCGCACCGGAGAGATCAACGACGCGCGCGCCGACGCGGTCGGCGCCTTGCTTACCGCGCGCACCCGTGAAGAGTTCGACACGCTGCTTGCCGAACAGCGCGACCACCTTGAGGTTGTGATCCGCCGGATCGAAGCCCAGCGCGACTCGTTCCGCGTCGAGCGCGACCGGTTGGCGGCCGAAAACGCGGCGCTTGCAGACGAGCGCGCCGAGCTCAACGACCGGCTGCGCGAAACCGCCGATGGTGCGGAACCGCGTTCGGTCGACGCGGGTGATCCGGCGATGGGGCCGACTCCGCTGTCCGCCGCTCAGATCAACGCGCTTCTGCGCGAGCGGGACCTCCTGGCCACCGATGTCGTCGGCCTTGTCCAGGAGAACAACGAGCTGCGCGACGAGCGGGGAAGCCTGCGCGAGCAGATCGAGCGGCTTCGCGGCGAAAACGACGCGCTGCGCGACGACATCACGACGATGGCAAGCGAAGTCGACCGGCTTGAGGAGCTCGTCCGCACCTATCGCGAAACCGTCGGCGATCTCCCCGCCACCGGTGCGCGACCCGACCGATCCGCCGACCTGCCCGAGTGGCAGTTCCCCGGCGACTACGTTCGAAGGTCCGATCTGGAGGCCGCGGCCGCTCACGTGACGCGCGAGCTGACGGCGCTGTCAAACCGCGTCAGCGCGCTCGAAGTCGCGGCGACCGGACTGGCCGACCTGGAACACGAGCTTCGCACCGGCGTCCTGCGGGGCGTTCCGGCTGCCCCGCTGAGCGCCGATCCGGCCGACCGTGCCGGAGCGCTCGCCGCGCGCCGACGCGACGACCCGCCGCCGGCGACACCGAGCGCAGACGCGACGCGCGAACACGCGCAGGATGCCGTTGCGCGCGCCGAGCAGGCCGACCGGCTCGCGAGGGTTGTCGCCGAGCTCGCCGATCTGGAGGCGGAGATGGCCGAGCTTCGCGCCGAGAAACAGTCGCTCGAGCGGCGCGTCCTCGCGGAGATTCTGGACAACGGGCTCGTCCGCATGATGCGTGCGCAGCTCACGCGCCAGACCGTCGCCGGCTTCGCGTCGTTCCAGGCGGATACCGGCTCCTGGAACGTGACACCCGCGCGTGCGACGCAGAGCGACCGGGCCGCGTTCTTCGCAAAACTGTCGCGCGACCTGCCTCAGGCCGAGCACCCGACGCTCTATTCGTTCACCGCGCGGTCGCTCGACGACGGATGGGTCGGGCTCGGACTGCATCTGTTCGTCGACGACGTGCAGATGCGGCGCGGCTACGGAATGGGATCAGGCCTTCTGGTCTGGATCACGCGCGATCCTCGGACGCGGCGCTCGCAGGACTCGTTCCTGGAGCTCTACCGGTCCGACGACGACGTAACCATGGGTCGCGTCCTCGACGCGGCGATCCCCGAGGCCATCGGTGAC
>SKVA01000362.1 GCA_007129695.1 Spirochaetaceae bacterium
GCGGTGACTTCCACGAGCGATTCCTGAAGGACACGGCACTCGCGATCGCGTGCCCGAAACTCGACGACGGTCAGGAGTCGTACCTTGAGAAGCTCGTCGTCATGATCGACCACGCACGCATCAACACGCTGTCGGTCCTCATCATGGAAGTACCGTGCTGCCGAGGTCTCCTTGCCATCGCGAAAGCCGCCGCCGAACGCGCCACCCGCCGCGTTCCGGTCAAAGCGGTCGTGCTGTCGGTTGAGGGCGACGTCATGTCCGAGGAGTGGGTGTAGGGGTCGGGCCACTACGGGCCGGCGACGGCGTAGACGAAGCCAAGAAATTACGGTATAATTACAGTGTATGGACCGCATCTCGTTCGGGTGGAACGAAGCGAAGAGCGCGGCAACCAGCAGAACCACGGGGTTTCGTTCGAAGAAGCGCAGTCTGTGTTTCTGGATGAGGATGCTGTGCAGTTCTACGATGACGTTCATTCTGACGATGAGGACCGCTACATCATGGTCGGCCTCAGTTCGCACCTGAGGCTCCTTCTCGTCGTGCACACGTTTCGCGAAGAGGATGGTCTCATTCGGATCATATCCGCGCGAAAGCCGACGACAAAGGAAAGGCGAGTCTACCTGGAGAGAAGACAATGAAGCAAGAGTACGACCTGGACAGTATGTCGAGTCGCAAGAACCCTTACGCCAAGCACCTGAAGAAGCAGGTTACGATCCGCATGGGTGCGGACGTGATCAGCTACTTCAAGGCGCTTTCCGAAGAAACGGGCATTCCGTATCAGAACCTGATCAACCTCTACCTGCAAGAGTGCGTGGAGCAACGGAAGAAGCCCAACCTTGAGTGGGTTTCGTAGGCTGCGGGCGACCTGGCCGTCTCTGTACGTCTGGCGCGCGACACGATAGTTGACACGTGCGACGAGCGGCGCGAGGATCGCGCATGCTCGATACTGTATTCCCGGCCGTTGAAGCGATCGGGATCATCGCGTTTGGAGTCTCGGGGTACCTGGTTGCGCGTCGTCGGTGTCTGGACGCGTACGGGACGGTGGTGCTCGCGCTTGTCACGGCGCTCGGTGGAGGCGCGATCCGCGATCTGGTCCTGGGGATCACTCCGCCGGTCAACCTGCTCTCTCCGGCGGCGATCGTGCTGGCGGCGGGGCCGGCGTTCGTCCTGTCGCTCCGGCCGATAGACCGGGCGCTCCGCTCACCGGCGATCCGACGCGTCCTTCCGCTCGCACATGCGCTGGTTATCGCGGATGCTCTGGGGCTTGCGGCGTTCACGGTGTCGGGTGTCTCGGCGGCGGGTGTGGTGAGCGACTCGGTCACGCTCGCGTTGTTCTGCGGTGTGCTCACCGCGACGGGGGGCGGGATGCTCCGCGACCTCCTTGCCGGCGCGGTGCCGGCGGTGCTGCGGCGCGAGATCTACGCGGTTGCGAGCCTGATCGGGGCGCTCGCGATGGTCGCGGCCACACCACTCGGAAGCGTCGCGGGGGTCCTCACCGGGATGGGGGTTACGTTTCTTGTGCGCGTCGGAACGTACGCGCTACGGATTCACCTACCGCTACCGGACGGGTGCGGAGAGAAACGCGCCGAGTCGTAGCGGATCCGAACCGCCCTGGTCCGAGGTTGCGTGCCACCCTGGGAGGAAGAGGTGCACGCCCGAGCGCATTCGGTTTGCGGCGATGGGGGGGGGACTGGTAGTATCGCAGAATAGGGAGTAGATCATCATGACCGCAGCAAGGATAACCTCACCCGGCAATGTAGAGATTTTGGATGTTTACGATTCCCCCGTGACGGAGCGCGACGTACTCGTGAGGGTGTACGCGTCCGGGATCTGTGGCACTGACGTTCACATTTTCCGTGGCGACTATATGGGATCGTACCCGATCATCCCGGGCCACGAATTTGCCGGTGTTGTTGAGGCCGTCGGAAGTTCGGTGAGTCGAATCGGGGTTGGTGATCGTGTTGCGATCGAACCGAACGTTGCGTGTGATAATTGTCATGCATGTCTGAACAACCGGCAGAACTTCTGCGAGAACTGGAATGGCATCGGCGTGACCCTTCCAGGCGGGATGGCTGAACTGGTTGCTGTGCCGGAAAAGGCGGTGTTCGACATCGGCGCCCTTCCCTTTCCCGTCGCAGCTTTCGTCGAGCCGCTCGCGTGCGTTCTGCATGGCGTGGAGCGAGCAAGGTTTCGCCTCGGCGACCGAGTTCTGATCGTGGGAGCAGGCCCAATCGGAATCCTGCTGACGAAGATGATCCTTTTGCAGGGCGCATTCGAGATCACCCAGGTCGACAAGAACAAGAACCGTCTTGCCCTCGCCCAGGGAAGCGGAGCCAGTCACGTTTTGTCGTCTGTTGACTCCGTCAAGGAAGAAGCCTTCGACGTGGTGGTTGATGCAACGGGAGTACCTTCGCTGATGGAACGAACGCTTGGGTTTGCCCGATATGGAGGAACAATTCTGCTGTTTGGAGTTCCTCCTCAGAAATCGACGGTTACCTTCCCCGCTTTTCCGATATTCCGTAAAGGCCTGACGATCCTTTCGTCGTTCACTTCGGTCCGTAATTCGGTTCAAGCCGTTCGATTACTGAGTAGCGGGGCAATCGATGTGTCCTCGCTCGTTTCGCATACGCTTCCGCTCAAGGACCTTCGCGCCGGCTTGAATCTCATGGAGACCGGTAACGATGGTGCGTTGAAGGTGCAGATCAGTCCAAACGCATAGTCGAATGTCTCTTGCTGCAGTCTTTGTGGGTCTGAGCTGGGTGTATCGACGTCGCGATCAAAGGGCCCCTTCGGTCACGCGAACCTCTTCGCGTAACCGCCGGGCGTCGTCACCGCGGCACAGCTCGGTCCCCGGCGTCATAACGGCGGCCGCGCCCGCGGCGACTCCCGAGCGTACCGCGTCGACCATCGTGCTCCCCCGGGCAAGCGCGCCGACGATCCCGGCAATCATACTGTCGCCGGCTCCGATGCGGCTGCTCACCAAAACCGTCGGGGCCGAGAAGCTCCAGATACCGTCGCCGGTCACGAGCAGCGCACCGGCCGACCCGAGCGAGACGACGACGTTCGCGATCCTGCCGCCGTCGACGAGCTTGCGCGCGGCATCGCGGATATCCGGGTCCTCGAGCTTCTGCGCGCCGACGAGCGAGGCGAGCTCGCGCAGATTCGGCTTGATGAGGAAGGCCCCCTCGCGAACCGCCTCGGCGAGCGCGTCGCCCGACGTGTCGACGACGAACCGGCAGTCGCTCTCCTTCGCACGCGAGGCGAGCTTCGCGTAGAAGTCGGTTGGGACGCGGGGGGGAAGGCTGCCGCTGCCGACGATCCACGCTCCCGGTCGCATCGCGTCGTGAAGCGCGGACTCGAATCGTTCGAGCTCGTCTGCGGTCAGTTCGGGGCCGGGCATCCCGAAGCGGTACTGTTTGTCCGACGACTCCTCCACAACCGTGAGGTTCTCCCGAATGGCGCCGGCTATTCGGGTGGGTGAGGCATCGATGTGTTCCCGCGCGAGGAGCTCCTCGAGGATCGTGCCTTCGACGCCGCCGCAGACGAAGAGCGCGAGCGACGATCCGTCGAGCTTCGCTATCGCGCGCGAGACGTTGATCCCGCCGCCGCCTGCATCGCGCTGCACCGAGTGCATGCGAAGCTTGACATCGATCTTCACCTGATCTACGACGGCACTCCGGTCGACGGCGGGATTAGCGGTCACGGTCACGATCTGCTCCACGGTTGCCTCCTTCTCCTAAGGTGGGGGTGCAGAAGTGGAAGATCAACTCGGCGGCCGGGCGTGCGTCGTCGGTCGATCTATAGCTTCTGCGAGCCTGACATCCGGAGCCCCTCCGCGATAGACTCAGGCTATGTCTGTGCAACGGGGTGGCCGACCGGCCGCGACAATGGCGATGCTCGTCCTGGCTACGGTAAGCGGTCGCGGACCTCTGGACGCGCAGGAACAGCCCGGCGTCTCTGATGAGGTTCGCGCGACGCTCCGCGCGGGTCAGCAGGCGGCCGTTGAATGGCTCGTCGAACAGCTTGTTCCCAACGACGCGGTGCCGGATCCGCACCCGACGCGCCGCAATCTCATTGTCAGCTATCGCATTCCGCCCGACGATCCGGTCTACCCGTATCTCTACGGTCGTTCCTTCGTCTACGACGGAGCCGTGGCCGCGATTGCGTTCACAATGAGCGAGCGATACCAGGAGGCGCAACGCACGCTCCTTGCGCTCGCGCGGCAGGTGCGCGACGACGGGAGCGTTTGGTTCGGCCTCAACACGCAGAACGCGTGGCCGTCGCAGGCCGACAGCGACGGTGCGGTGGTACGCTCGGGCGCTTCAGCGTGGGTGGGGTACGCGGCGACGTTCTACCTGCGTGCGCGACTCGCCGCCGATCCGGATTTCGACGTCGGTGGGCAGGCGGCGCGCCGGATTCAGTCGCTCGCGGTGGCCATTGCCGATCATCTGCTGGGGCTGCAGATCGTCGATCCCACCGATCGGCGCCATGGGCTGGTCACGGGGGGCTGGGGCACCTACAGCTACTCTGTTGACGATTCGGGCGAGATCGTCGCGGCCTTCGATAAGTCGCCGGTAGGATGGGCGAGCACCGAGCACAACATCGACGCGTTCTTTCTCCTCGCGGACCTCGCGGTGCTGACCGGCGATGAGCGGTACTCGCGCGCGGCCGACCTTGTTCGCGCGGGACTGCTCTCCTTGTGGAGCGAGGCCGACGGTCAACTCTACCAGGGTGTGAAGGTGGACGGCCGGGTCGACACGGTGCTGCCGCTCGACACGGCGTCGTGGGGCTCGCTGTTCCTGGGCTCCGCGGGGGAACGGACGCTGAGCGATCGGGCGCTTGCGACCGCGCAGAACCGGTTTCGGCTCGGCGACTTGCACCACTATCGACCCTATGCCGACGAGCCAGTCTATGAGTCGGCTGCGGTCTCGGGCGTGATCTTCGGCGACCCACAGGCGCGATGGAACGACGTGGACATCGCCTGGATCGAGGGTAGCCAAGGTGTAGCCGCGGCGCTCGTACAGGCGGGTCTTCACCGCGAGGCCGCCGATACGATGCTCGCGGCGCTCGACTACCGGGTTGACGGAGGCTTTCGCTACGCGAGCGTCGAGGTACCGGAACTGTTCAGCAGCTTCCCGAGCGTCGCATCGACGGCGTGGTTCGTCATCGCCACGGAGCTCCTGCTCGACGAAGCCGACCGCGCGCTGTTCTGGGGAGCCCGATGAAACTGGCGCTTGTGTTCGCGGTTCTGGTCGCGTCGGTTCTTCCGCTCCATTCTGTGGAGATCGAGCACCGGCTCGGGCTCGTTCGCTCGTTCGTCCCCGACGCCGGCGTGTCCTTCGTTCATGATCGTGCGCTCGAACGAATCGCGAGCGGGATCGGCCTCCCGTATGCCTTTGTCGAGGACGCGGATTCGCTCGACCGCTACCCGGTCGTCGTCCTGGCGGAAGGGCCGGGAAACGCCGACCTGGACCCCGTTTGGCGAGAAGCGCTCTACGCGTACGTAGAGAACGGCGGTGTGCTGGTCTCACCGGCGATCGTGGGGTCGAACCTCTACCCGCTCTTTGGCATCGACTCGGTGAGCTCGCGCCGCGACCGCACCCGCCTCTCCTTTGGCGGCGATGACCCGGCGCTCGCATACATAGATCACCCGCGCGAGCGGACGATTTCGCTCGGTAACGGTGAGGCTGCTGTGCACGATGAGGTGGTCTGGTCGCACGGAGCCACCGTCGACCCGTTCGCGACGCCGCTCGGCCGTTTCGCCGACGACACGGTCGGCTTTTCGGTGAACTACTACGGTTCGGGTGTGGCCTACTACCTGGGAGTGTCGTTCGTGGAGACCGTCCTGCTTCCACAGACCGGCGGTGACTACGAGGCGCAACGGGACTTCGTGAACGCGTTCGAACC
>SKVA01000038.1 GCA_007129695.1 Spirochaetaceae bacterium
CGGTCGAGCACCCAGAGGGTACCCGCCTCCACGAACCCCAGGCGGCGGGCAAGACTCTCCGATGCGACGTTGCTTTCAAGAGCTCCCCACACCGCGGACTTGCCCCTCTCTTTCATGAACCGCATCAGGTGAACCACGGCGGCCGACGCGTACCCTCGTCGGCGATGGCTCGGGATCGTGTCGATCGACACGTCCCAGAGCGACTCGGTCTCTGAGCCCACGTAGGTGAACGCGACCGGGAGCTCGCCGTCGAAGGCGGCGACGACCGACATCCCGCGCCGTGCTACGGCGAGCAGTTCGTCTCGGAGGGCATCGGTCAGGTGGCTCTGGCGGGCGATCTCATTCGGGCTGATCTCCCGGCATGGATGATCAGGCGCGACCGGGAGCCGATCGGGCGCGACGAAGATGGAGGCGGACTCGGCCCGGAAGCCGGGAAGGAACGGTCGGACACGATCGATGTTGTCGGAGAAGGCCAGAAGCTCGGCAACATCGGCGGACGCGAGCGCGAGCGAGTCGCGGTGGGGCTTACCGACCACCGAACCCAGTCCAGCCTCCGCACTCCAGACCACGATGCCATCCCGCGACGGACGTTCGGCGACGCGCGCGTCTGCGCGAAGGAGCAGGTCGCGCGTCTCCACCCAGATCGGTAGATCCGGCAGCGTCGCCAGGTATCGCTTCCTTACATCATCCACGCGCCCTGCTCCCCGCCCGTCGCGGGCGGCTACGAAGACCATGGTGCCACGCGGGCGTCACGACGGCAAGAGGGTAAGCGGCCGATCGGGATGAGGCGCGGCCCGATCCGGTAGACGCGCCGTTCGCCCGGCGGTATGGTGGCTCATGACCATTCACCTGCTCGGTACCGCTGCGGCCGAAGGCTGGCCGGCGCCGTTCTGTGCGTGCGATGCGTGCACCGAAGCGCGTCGGGAGGGCGGACGGAACGTCCGGACGCGAAGCGGCGCGCTCATCGACTCCGACCTGAAGATCGACTTCGGCGCAGATACGCTGATGCAGCTACAGCGTGACGGTCGCTCGATCGAGACGCTGCGCACCGTCGTCTTCACGCACCAGCATTCGGACCATATCGTACCGACCGAGCTCGGCTGGATGCGTCGCCCGTTCACGAACACTCCGCCGGCGGAACCGGTGGCGATCTACGGCAACAGCGAGGTGTTGCAGCTGATCCGCGCCACGGCGCACGCGGAGGGCGATTCGGACGCGCGGCTGCACGAGCTGCGCCCGTTCGTTGCGGAAACGACGCCGACCGGGGACACGATCCTGCCGCTGCCGGCGGATCACGCAGAGGGCGCTCTGGTTCTGCGGATCACTCGCCGCGCGAAAACGCTCTTCTACGGGCACGACTCGGGACTCTACCCGGAGCCAACGCTCGACGCGCTGAGTGACGGAGTCGTGTTGGACGTCGCGCTGATGGACTGCACGAACGGAGCTATGGAGAGCTCGAACCGCGGCCACATGGGCGTCGACGGCGTGATCTCGATGGCGCAGGAGCTACGTCGCCGCGGCGCGATCACCGCGACCACCCGCGTCGTGGCGACCCACTTCTCCCACAACGGGAAGGCGCTACACGACGAGCTCGTACGGCTATTCGAGCCCCACGGGATCGAGGTCGCCTACGACGCGATGTCGATCACTGTGTAGGACGACGGGAGGTAACCGATGTATCCGAATGAAGCCCTGAGGGCCGCGCGATGAGCTCCGGGTTCTGCGTTGGTGGGTACGTCGTGGGGAGCGCGCTCGACTCCGTGAGCGCCGCGGACGCGGCGCGGCTCACGCACCTCTTTGTCGCGTTCGCGGTGATCGAGGATGGGACGGTTGTCTACCGCAACCCGGCCGAGCTCGCGGAGCTCGCGCGGATCCGCGATGCGAACCGCGATCTGCGGATAGTCCTGTCGATCGGCGGATGGGGCGCCGGGGGCTTTTCGGAGGCGGCCGCGAGTGCGGAGGGTCGACGCGCGTTCGCGCGTTCGGCGGTGGAGCTGGTTCACCGGCACGGGTTCGACGGGATCGACGTCGACTGGGAGTATCCGTGCTATTCGGCGGCGGGGATCGCGTCGTCACCGGCCGACCGGGACAACTTCACGCTCCTGCTGGCCGACACACGCGACGAGCTCGACCGGCGGCCTCCAGGAAATCGAAACGACCAGCTGCTGACGATCGCAGTCGGGGCGGATCAGTACTTCATCGAAGGCACCCGCATGGATCAGGTCCAGGAGATCGTGGATCTGGTCAACGTGATGACGTACGACATGCGCGGCGGGTTTCAGGTGCTTACCGGTCACCACACGTGCCTGTACCACTCCGCGGGCGACCTCTACCGGATCTCAGCGGAGCGATCGCTCGACCTCTACGAGCGCGCGGGCGTGCCGCGGGCGAAGATGGCGATGGGCGCCGCGTTCTACGCGCGCACCTGGTCCGACGTTCCCGACCGAAACCACGGCCTCTTCCAGATGAGCGGCGGCGTGGGTCGCGGGGGGCCGGGGTACGGCGAGCTCGAAGCGTCGTACATCAATCGCAACGGCTATACCCGCTACTGGGACGACGAGGCGAAGGCTCCCTACCTGTTCGACGGGTCGACCTTCATATCGTACGACGATCCGGAGTCGCTCAGCCACAAGGCTCGCTTCGTGCGCGCCGGCGGCTACGCCGGCATCTTCTACTGGCAGCACGCGCACGACCCGTCGGGGGTGCTGCTGGCAACGATCGCGGAAGGTCTGGCAAAGGACGACGCCCGGCGGTAGCGTCGGTGGACCCGGCGGACGGTCGGCAAAGGACCGCGGACACCGGTACCGAGCAACCGTCTCGGGCGGCTTCGTGCGCGAAGGCGGCTACCGCTTGAGCTCTGCCTTCAGCGTTATCTCGGTTCCGGCGAACAGGCGGGAGATCGGGCACTTCTCCTTCGCGCTCTGCGCGAGCTCGGCGAACCGCTCGGGTGCCAGGCCGGGCACGTCGGCTTCGCATGAGAGCTCGATCTTCGTGATCGCGGGTCCGTCGTTCTGTCCAAGGTGCACGGTCGCGGTGGTCCGGACGCTGGTGGGCGTTTTACCCTCTTCGGTGATGAGCGCCGCCAGGAACATGGAGAAGCATCCGGAATGCGCGGCTCCGGCGAGCTCCTCCGGGTTGGTCCCATCGCCCTCTTCGAACCGCGACGCGAAGCTGAACGGCCCGCTGAACGAGCCGAAGGTCATGACCCCCTTGCCTTCCTTCAGCGTTCCATTCCACGTCGATACTGCTTTTCGTGCTGCCATACTCTCCTCCCTACGACGCTTAAAGTATACCGAAACCATCAGGTATCCAACTGATTTCGTCGACGCCGTGGCTCGGACCGCGGGTTGGCCGACGAGGGGGTAGCGGGAGCGAGGGGGGCCGCGGGGGCGCTACCGCGGGAGGGAAGCGGTGAGGGATACGGTCGCGGCCGCTCCCCCACCTCTCCTGTCAGGGTCAGTACCGGTAGGTGTCGGGCTTGTAGGGGCCGTCGACGTCAACGCCGATGTAGCCGGCCTGGTCGGGGGTGAGCCGCGTGAGCTTCGCGCCGATCTTGTCCAGATGGAGCCGGGCGACTTCCTCGTCGAGGTGCTTGGGCAGGACGTAGACGTCCTTGTCGTACGCGTCGCGGTTCTCCCAGAGGTCGATCTGCGCGAGCACCTGGTTCGTGAAGCTGTTGGACATCACGAAGCTGGGGTGGCCGGTCGCGTTGCCCAGGTTCACCAGGCGGCCTTCGCTGAGGAGGAAGATCGCGTGCCCGTCGGGGAAGATGAACTTGTCAACCTGAGGCTTGATGTTCACGCGCTCGATCCCCGGATAGTTCATGAGCCTATCGACCTGGATCTCATTGTCGAAGTGGCCGATGTTGCAGACGATCGCCTGGTCCTTCATCTTCGCCATGTGGTCGACCGTGATGATGTCGCGGTTGCCGGTGCACGTGACGTAGATGTCGGCGGTGCCGAGCGACTCTTCGACCGTGGTGACCTGGTAGCCCTCCATAGCGGCCTGAAGCGCGCAGATCGGGTCGACCTCGCTCACGATCACGCGGGCGCCCATGCCGCGCAGGCTCTGCGCGCTGCCCTTGCCGACGTCGCCGAATCCGCAGATCATCGCGACCTTGCCGGCGGTCATCACGTCGGTCGCTCGCTTGATCCCGTCGACCAGACTCTCGCGGCAGCCGTAGAGGTTGTCGAACTTGCTCTTGGTCACCGAGTCGTTCACGTTGATCGCGGGAACCAGGAGCGTCCCGTCCTTCGCCATCTTCTGGAGGCGATGCACGCCAGTGGTCGTCTCTTCGCTCACGCCGCGCCAGTCGGCGACTACGCGGTGCCAGTGCTGTGGGTCGTTAGCGTGGACGCGCTTGAGGAGCGCCTTGATCACCGCTTCCTCGTGCGAGTCGCTCTTGCTGTTCACCCAGTCCGAGCCGTTCTCCAGCTCAAATCCCTTGTGGATCAGGAGCGTCGCGTCGCCACCGTCGTCGACGATCATCTGTGGCCCCTTGCCGTCGGGGAACGAGAGCGCGCTGAACGTGAAGTCCCAGTAGGTCTCGAGCGTTTCGCCCTTGTACGCGAAGACCGGGATGCCGCGCGGATCGTCGGGCGACCCACCGCGGTCGGGCCGGCCCACCGCGATCGCCGCAGCCGCGTGATCCTGCGTGCTGAAGATGTTACAGCTGGCCCAGCGCACGTCGGCGCCGAGTTCGACGAGCGTCTCAATCAGCACCGCGGTCTGGATGGTCATGTGGAGGCTGCCGGTGATCCGCACGCCCTTGAGCGGCTTGGACGGGCCGTACTTCTCCCGGGTCGCCATCAGCCCCGGCATCTCTTTCTCTGCGATATCTATCTCTTTGCGCCCGTAGTCTGCCAGGCCGATGTCGGCGACCTGGAACTCCAGCTTCTGCGCGGTCTGTACGCTGCTCATATACGCTCCTTAGCAAAACTAAGGTACCGGGAACCGGCTCAACGGACAAGCAAGCGGGCGTGTAGTACCGCGGGGACCGGTGGTGGCTACGGCGGCGTTCGGCCGCGCCGGGGTCTGGGGCTGGGTCAGTCCGGCGCGACCGCCCGCTCGGCGTACTCGCGCAGCAGAGCGACGTACTCCAGGTAGTGTTCCCACGAGACGTCCGGCGGCGTCTGGTGATCCACCGACGGGATGAACCCGCCCCGACGCATGGTCGGCAGGAGGCGCTCGAACTCGGCACGCATCGCGGCGGGCCCGCGGTGCATGACGGTCTTGTCGTAGGCCCCGATCATCAGGAAGTCGGGATGGTCTTCCCTGATGCGGGCGACGTCGACGCCGGCCATCCGCTCGAGCGGGAGGATGCCGCGAACGCCGACGTCGCGCAGCCAGGGTATCAGCGCGGTGACGTCTCCGTCGGAGTCGACGACGGGCACGATCCCGCGCGCGGTCATCGCCGCGACGAGCTTCCGGTAGTAGGGCGCGAGGAACTCGTCAAAGAGCTCGCGTGACAGCATCGGCCCATGGTTGTACGACATGTCTTCGGCGATCGTCGCAAAGTCGGGTGTCGTGATCCGGCATACCTGGTCGATGAGCTCCAGGTTCCACGCGAGCAGGTCGCGGTTCATCCTGTGCATCAGGTCCGGATGGTCGTAGAACGCGTAGAGGTGTCGCTCGATCCCGAAGAGCGTGCGCGGGTACCAGAAGAAGCCTTCCACGGTGAGCCAGACCGCGCAGGTTCCGGCCGTGTGATCATCGGCCCACGGACCGATCGCCGCTCGCGTCGCGTCGTAATCCGGATAGAGTTGTGGAAGGAGCGCGTCGTAGTCGGCGGCGGTCGCGAGGATGCCGGCCCCGTGCGACGGCGCGACCGGGCACGTGGTCGCGCGCGGCCTGGCCCAGTGCTGGAGCCAGCGGTCGAGCCCGACCGACTCGCGGATCGACTC
>SKVA01000534.1 GCA_007129695.1 Spirochaetaceae bacterium
ACCTCGCGCTCCAGGCGACGCACGCGGCGCTCGGCCGGCCCCGCTCACCCGAGTCGCCCGTACACTGGGTCGAGCTCTTCGACGCGACGCGCCGCGCCGCGCTCTCATTACGGCGATCGGCACAGCACAACCGCGCCGACCGGGCAGAACTCGTCATCGGATCGATCGTCGGGCTTCTCTCGGACGCATCGCAGACCGGCGACGCGGTCCCGGTCGATGAGTCCGCGCTCGCCGTCGCGTTCGCATCGCTGCCGAAGCCCGATCAGGAAACGCTCGCCGCGGCGCTCGTCGGTGGCCAATCGCCCGGCGCCGGCGACGGGTCCCCGCGCGAGCAAGAGAACCTCGCGCGCGCGATCGCGACGCTCTGCGCGTCTGTCACCGAGCAGACCCTGCCCGCCGACGAAGACATCCCTGGAGACTACGATGCACGATGAACCGGTCGACGACGGTGCCCGCGCGGCGGCGCGCCGATTCGCGCCGGGAGGCGAACCGTCACCCGTTCGCGACGACGAGCTACCGGCGCTCGAAGCCGTCTACGGGCTCGTCTTCCTGCTGCCTGCGGTAGCACCGCCGGAGGAACTGGCGGGGTCGCTGAGCGCACCCGACAACACACCGACCGCGCCCCGTGATCAGCCGACGGCGGCACGCCGCGCGGGTCGGGCGTCGGGGGCCATCGAACACGAGCCGCGCCTCCTGCGCGTGCCGATCACCTCTGCGGCGATCGCGGTCGGCGTTCTGGTGGTGTTGATCGCGGTTGCGTCGCTCGCGCTGAACGTCGTCCTGCTGCGATCGGGTACGACCGCGCCGCACTCGCCGCGACCGCTCGTGCCGGCCGAAACCGCGCCGGGAGCGTACGGGACGGCGTTCATCGATCGGGATCGCCTGATCATCCTGGTGTCCGGGCTTCCCGAACCCGCAGCAAGCGTCAGTTACGTCGCGTGGTGGGTCGCCGGCGGTCGGGCAACGGCTCTGGGCAGACTCAATGTCGACGACGGATCGGGTCGGCTGACGACCGCCGCACCCGAAGGCAACGGCGCGATCCAGATCACGTTCGAGCGAAACCCGCGCGCTACCGAACCCGATGGCCCGGTCGTGATGTTCTCCGTTCCGCGGTAGCCGGCACTGCGCCGCTTCCGGTTCGCGTGGCGCCCTTGATTTCCGCGCGCGCGACCAGGATATTGCAGGGACATGAAGCTGACCCCAATCGAAGACGAGATGCTGAACGAACTCTTCGATCAGATTGCCGCCGATGGAATGGATATCTTCCTGCTCGACGACAGCTACCGCGGAGCGGTGCTTCACGGCACTCGGCTGGTGAACCAGATGCGAAGCAATCACCAGCTCGGCATCCTTGAGACGTTGTTGCTGGGGCACGCGTACATCGCAGCGGGCCTGTTGACGTCGCTCGTCAAGGGCAACGACCGCGTGTCGATGACGATGGAGTGCGACGGACCGGCGGTGGGGTTTTCGGTCGACTCGAACGCTCACGGAGAGATCAGGGGCTATCTGCGGGTCGATGCTATTCCGGTCGACGGGCCGCTGGAGAGCTTCAACCTCGCGCCCTTCATCGGTTCGGGGACGCTCAGCGTGAGCCGCCACCTGGAGATGGCCCGCACACCGTTCGTCGGCCACGTATCGCTCCAGTACGGCAACCTGGCGAAGGACCTTGCGCACTACTACGTCGTCTCCGAACAGCTGCCAACGGCCGTGAGTCTGAGCATCCAGTTCGACCGCGAGGGCCGGGTGAGCGGCGCAGGAGGGCTGTTCATCCAGGCGCTTCCCGGATCGAGCGGCACGATCGGCGCCGAGCTCGAACAGCGGGTGCGAGAGATTCCGTCGCTCGGTTCGCTGTTCGCCGCGGGGGAGACCCCGGCGCACATCATCAACAAGTATTTTGGCGAGTTCACGCCCGAAGTCGTAGGAAGCCGAACGATCGAGTTCAGCTGTCACTGTAGCAAGGAGCACTATGGCGGGTACATAGGGTCGCTTCCGGACGGTGAGATCAACAGCATCCTCGAAGAAGGCCCCTTTCCGCTGCGCGTCGTGTGCCACAACTGCAACTCGGTATACGAGTACTCGTTTGATGAGATCCAGCGCATCTGCGACGCGCGCAACGTCGAACGCAGCGCGAACTGAGACAGAATGGACCGGACCTGCTAGAATAGGATTGGGATGAACGACGCGCTCGCGCATCTGACGCTCGACACGGTGCGCCGCCTCGACAAGGTAGTCGCCGATACTTCATCGCTCATCTACGCGATGCGCGCCGGGTTCCTGATACCGCTGACGCAGACGATCCGGATCATTGCACCGCCGGGGGTTTTCGACGAGCTCGGTGAATGGGGCGACGTGTCGCCCGCGATCGCCGCGATCGCCCATCTTGAGGAGTCCGACCGAGTCTACGAAGGCTACCAGGTCGACGCACAGGTGGTCGTCGCGGCCGACAAGACCGGTTGCGCGGTGCTATCCGACGATCTGAGACTGCTTGCGCGTGCCGCCGAGCGCGGGATCGCGGGCTACACCGTGCGCGTGATGCTCGAACTGATGCTGCTGCGCAGTACGGTCGACCTGGACACGTATTGCCGGCTCAAACGTTCTCTGTCGGAGCAGGTTCGCTACGCGCTCCCGCTCTACATCGCGGCCGAGGAACTCCACTGGGAAATCCGAAAAGAGACGGGACAGGAGGAACAATGGAAACCAGGCGATTAGGATCGAGCGACCTGCGCGTGTCGGTCGTCGGCTTTGGATGCTGGGGCATCGCCGGTGGCGCGATGTGGGGCGATCAGGACGAACAGCAGAGCATTGACAGCCTGCACGCCGCGGTCGACAACGGGATCACCTTCTTTGACACTGCCGAAGGATACGGTGACGGGTACTCGGAAGAGGTCGTCGGCAAGGCGCTCGCAAGCCGCCGCGCGGACGTCGTGATCGCGACGAAGGTGTCGCCGTCGAACCTGGCACCGGAAAGCTTGCGCCGCAGTTGCGAACAGTCGCTGCGGCGTCTGCGGACCGACGTGATCGACCTCTACCAGATCCACTGGCCGTCGCCCACCGGTGACCCCGACGACGTCGTGGAGACGCTGGAAGCGCTCCGCAGCGAAGGAAAGATCCGCCACGTCGGCGTATCGAACTTCGGATCTTCGGATCTTTCGCGCTACCCGGACGGATTGTTCGTGAGTAATCAGATCGCGTACAGCCTGGCGTTCCGCGCGACCGAGTACTCGATCGTCCCGGAGTCGCTCCGCCGCGGAATGGCGCTGATCGCGTACAGTTCGCTCCTGCACGGCGTGCTGACCGGTCGGTTCGGCAATGCCGACGAGGTTCCGGCGGGCCGCGCGCGCACACGCCACTTCAGCGGCGCGCGCGAACAGGTACGTCACGACGAACCCGGACACGAAGAAGAGTTGTTCGGCCTGGTAGATCGGCTGCGGCAGATCGCCGTGGATCACGACGTCGAGCCGAGGGTCGCGGCGATTCTGTGGGTGATGGCGCAGCCCGGCGTCGCAACCGTACTCGCCGGGAGTCGGACGGTTGCGCAGGCGATCGACAACGCATCGATTCCCGAATCCGTGCTGCCGGCGTCGGCGGTCGACGCGCTCACCGCCGCGAGCGAAACGCTCAAGCGCGACATGGGTCCGAACCCCGACATGTGGCAGACCGATAGCAGGATCGAGCGCGGCTCTACATCATCTGCATAGAGCCCTTGAAGTAGGGCACGTCGAGCACGATCAGCATCGCGCCCTGCTTGGTGTCCAGGTCTCCGGTCGTGTCCTCTATCCGGGCGATCAGATCGCGCGTGTGTTCTTCGGGCACCATCGCCATGATCGTCTTGCTCTGGTTCTTGTTTTCCCGCATGAACCCGATGAAGTTCGCAAACAGCGGCACGTTGGAGATGTACTGCCCCATCCCCGCGCTCTCGATGATCGTCGCTCCCTCGATACCTTCTTCGATGAAGATCTCCAGGATCGAGTAGAGCAGATCGTCCTCGTAGAGGTTGAGCAGCATGAGCTGCATCTTGCGCTGCTCGCTCTTTTCTCCGGGCGCGGCATCGACGTTGCGCAGGAACGCCTCGTAGAGCGCGGTGACGCTCGCGCTTCGCAACAGCTCGTTCTTGACGTTCGTGTGGCCGATTGCCCGCGAGACCGCCGCAAGAATCTTCAGGTGGTCGGTCACGCCTTCGGGCGGACCAAGGATCACAAAGAACACCTTGACGCGCTTGCGGTCCATCGCGTCGAAGTCGACCCCTTTGGGCACAACCGCGATATAGAGCAGGAAGTCGGTCATACCGGGCAGGCGCGCGTGCGGAATAGCGATTTCGTTCCCGAACCCGGTCGACCCCTGCGACTCACGCTCTGCAAGAACCGAGTAAATCGTGTCGGCGTCGACCGCGCTCGCTCGATCGCTCTTCGCGGCGAGTTCACAGAGCGAACGCAGCGCCTCGTCCTTGGTCCGTGCCTTCATGTCGAGCGAACAGCTCTGCTTATCAAGGATCGTGAACAGTTCCATTACACCTCCCCCCCGACGCCGCGAAGCAGGCCTCGGCGCGCGACAAACGGTCCGATCAGTTCGTAGACGAAGACGCTGACCAGGACCACATTGGTCAGCGCCAGGAAGAGCTCGCGCTCGGGTGCTGCGAGCGATTGCGTTGCCGGAGCAGCGACCAACAGGAGCGCCATCCCGATCGCGACCCCGGCGTGCGGAAGCATGCAGAAACCAAGATTGCGGCGGATCGGTGAGGCCAGCCCCACGGCCCTGCATCCGACGTAGACGCCGGTGACCTTGGCGACCGCGCGCGCTGCAACGTACACCGCAGCGATCACTATCAGATGCGGCGTCAGTAGCCCGGGCTGAAACTCGGTACCGGCGAGCACGAAGAACAACGCAAAGATCGGTGGGGTGAACGGCTCCAGGAAGCGGAACACGCGATGGTTCTGCGCCGACAGGTTGATCAGGAGCGCCCCGGCCACCAGGTTCGTGATCAGGACGTTCAGGTCGAACACGAACGCAATCGCGGTGGTCAGAAACACAACGCCAACGGTGGTGATCAGCGACTCGTGCGAACTGGACCGGCCGCGGGCGAGGCGGTGGATGACCCATCCGCCGGCAAGGCCTATCGCGACCGACGCGGCAAGCTGGTACGCAACCGTAACCGCGACCGCCGGCCATAAACCTCCGCCGGGGGCTCCTGCTCGCCCTGCAAACCACGCGACAACGACCGTGAACGCGACCGCGAACACACCGAGCGAAACCGCGTCATCGAGCGCGACCAGCCCGTAGAGATGGTCGACGAAAGGTCCGCGCGCACGCGCCGCTTGCACGATCGCGACCGTCGCGGCGGGGGCGGTTGCCCCGGCGATCGAAGCGAGCAGTACAGCGTAGACGACTCCGAGTCCCACGAGCGTAAGCGACGCCGTGACGATCACGAGCGTGAACACCGACTGAACGATCGCGATCACTACAATACCACGACCGTGCCGCTTCAGTTTGGCAGCGTAGAACTCGGCGCCGACGGTCAGCGCGATCAGCCCGAGCGCGATCTCGGTTACCAGCGACAACTCACCGCTCATCGTTCGCGGGATGATCCCCGTGACGGTTTCGCCCATGAGAATGCCCGCCACGATGAACCCGGTGATCTCGGGCAGACGCAGCCGGGCCGCGAGCTTCGCGAGCAGAAAGCCGACGAAGAGCAGGATTCCGATTGCGAACAGCGGATGGCCACCGAGTAGATCTCGCAGCGCTGTAAGCGGGTGGATCGCCGATCCGGCATCGCCATGGTTCATTGGTCGACACTATACCAGAACTCGGATCGGGTATCACCCGGGCGCATCGCGTCGCACCCGGCGTCTGACCCGGCACCGGTTCACACTGACGTGGGCAGCCACTATTATGGAGTCATGAAGGGCGACATCATCATCGTTGAACCGCACCATCGCGACGCCGCCCGGCAGATCGTCGCCCGGCTGCTGGCGCAGATCGAAGCCGACCGCGCGTACGTGATCACCGTTGCCGGTGAGAGCGGAAGCGGCAAGTCGGAAACCGGCACAGCGATTGCCGAAGAGCTCGAGCGCAGCGGCAAGCGCGCGTTCGTGTTCCAGCAGGACGATTACTTCGTGCTGCCGCCAAAGTCGAACGACAGCCGCCGTCGCGACGATATCTCGTGGGTCGGCACTGGTGAGGTCCGGCTCAATCTCCTGGACGAACACATCGCGGCGGCACGCCGGCGCGAGCGGCGGCTCGCCAAACCGCTTGTAGATTACGAGCGCGACGCAATCGATTCGGAGATGGTCGACCTTTCCGGGTACGACGCGTTCGTCGCTGAAGGCACGTACACGACCCTGCTGAAGGACGTCGATTGCCGGGTCTTCATCGACCGCAACCGCCTCCAGACGCTCGAAAGCCGCAGGCGCCGCGCGCGCGAGCCGATCGAGCCGTTTCTTGAGCGAGTCCTGGAGATCGAGCATCGAATCATCTCGAGCCACAAGTCGATGGCCGACATCATCATCACCGAAGAGTACGAGGTCAGATTCGTTGCGCCGTAGCGGTGCCCGCCTCCTGCCGCCCGACGCGCTGCGGCTACCGGTACGTGAGGTCGTAGACCGACTTGAGAGCCGGCTTGGCCGTCCGCTCGCCGACCTGCTCGACGGCACGGCGGATCCGCTGTCGGTATCGCGGCCAGTGACGGCGCACGAGTCTACCCGATGGCTCACTCGGGCCAACCTGATCGGGATCAATGTTCGCACCGTCGGATCGTTCTGGCGAGTCGTCCACTACTCGCTGACGCTCCCGTCGACGTACACCGCGGTTCACCTGCTTCCGATCTGGGAGCCCGGAGTTGTCGGCAGCCTCTACGGCATCGCAAGCCGCGACGTAGCGTTCGAGTTCCACGATCCGGAGCTCGCCCGCGAGTATCCGGCGTTCGACACGCCCGATCGCCAGCTGCGCCTGACAGTCGCGCTGCTCCACCTGCAGAACCGCGCGGTCGGTATCGACGTGATCCCCCATACCGACCGATTCAGCGAGATAGTGCTGTGTAACCCTGCGTTCTTTGACTGGGTCCGCATCCGCGGGAAGCGCATCGTCGACCGGTCGCCGTCGGTCACGCGCGACGTCGAGGAGCAAATCGCAGGCTTTGTGCGCGCGAACGGATGCACCCCCGCTCTGCGAAGCGATGATCTTCGGGTGATGGAGGAGTCGCAGCGAAGACGGATCATCTTCGGCGAACCGGGCGATCCGGTCGGCCGCCTCAAGCGACGCGACGCGCTGATATCGAGGCTACACGACCAGGGATTCGAGCCGCTACCCGCGACGATGGGCCCGCCTTACGGCGGGCTGGAGATCGACCCGGCGAAGACGACCGTCGACGCCGCGGGACGCGTCTGGCACGAATACCGGTTCACCGACCCCTTGCCGATGTCGCGTGCGTTCGGCCCGCTCACTCGCTACTCGTTCTACGAGCGCACCGACGCCGGGCCCGACTTCGGCAAGCCGCGCACAGAGGTGTTCGACTACCTGGCCGCGATGGTCGCTGACACCGTCTCATCGTACGGATTCGACTTCATGCGCGGCGACATGTCGCACGTCCAGATGCGACCCGACGGCGTTCCGGTAGACACCGATCGCTACTACGACCCGCTACGCTACGTGAAGGAACGGATCGGAAGGGAACGCCCGTCGTTCGCGTACTTCGCCGAAGGATTTCTTGCGCCACCCGGAACCATGGCGTATGGCGATGAGATCGATCACCTGGAGGCGTGTCGCGCCGACGTCACATTGGGAGATCTGCAGTCGGTCGCGGTCGACGACGACGCGTTCCTCCCCCGCCTACGCCGGACGATCGACATCGGCGCGACACGCGCGGTCCGCCCGAGCTTCACGGTGATTACCGCAGACAAGGACGACCCGCGGTTCGATTCGTTCTACCGGTTCGGGAATGAGCTGCGCGCGTTCTGCGCGCTCTTCCTGGTCGACTCGCCGAGCTACACCGCGCTCGGCTTCGAGCTGCGCGACCGGCACGACTCTCCGGCTCCCAACGAGTGCTACACCAAGCTCTACGTCTTCCACGAAGAGCGAGGTCCGAAGGCGACGAGGGGACCGTACCAGTTCGGCCGCAACACCGCGCTTCACGACCGCCTGGCGTCGATTCACGATGCCGCGGCACGACTGCTTCCGGCACACGGTACGGGTGCAGTCGAGTGGCTGCTCTCCCCCGACGCAACCGCGGGAAACCGCGTGATCGCGTGGATCCTGCGTGGCGGACCGGACCCGCTTCTGTGCATAGCGAACACCGCGTCCGGTCCTGGTTACCCCGACGGAGCCGGCGCGCCGCTCCACGAGATCGTTCCGTGGCCGGCAGACCAGGTCGCGCCAGATACTCTTCTGTTCGCGATCGGACCGCGAACCGCCGTGTCGGCGTCCCGCCCCGATGGGGCAACTCCCGCCCCGCGGCTGTCAGCGCCGACCGACGCCCCCTCGCTTTCGGCGCGAATCGTCGTGCCGGCGGTCGGACCGGGCGAGTGCCGGGTCTACGGCCGCGAGGTCGCGCGATGAACGGGCCCAACGCGATGCGCGAAGCCGACGCGATGATCGACTACCTGTCGGGATTCGTCACCGGGCAGCGACTGCAGCGGATGCAGGCGGTCCTCGCCGAGCGCACCCGCTACGCGACCGTGGTTGTCGAGGACATCTACCAGCCGCACAACGCGAGCGCAGTGCTGCGAACCTGCGACTGCTTTGGCGTGCAGGACGTCCACATCATCGAAAACCGCAACGCGTACCGGCTCAACCCCGGGGTTGAGCTTGGAACCGCGCAGTGGCTCACCCTGCACCGCTACAACGGTGAGCCCGACAACACGCCCCGCGCGATCGCACACCTGCGCGACCAGGGGTACCGGATCGTCGCGACGTCGCCGCACGCAGACCAGACCACGCTCGAGCAGTTCGACATCGACGCGGGTCCATTCGCGCTGCTGTTCGGTACCGAGCTCGACGGGCTCACCGACACCGCGGTCTCGCTCGCCGACGAGCACCTGATTATCCCGATGTACGGGTTTGTCGAGAGCTTCAACATTTCGGTCAGCGTCGCGATAGCGCTCCATCATCTGACGCACCAGCTGCGATCATCGACGGTCGATTACCGTCTGTCGCCGGATGACCGGCGCGACCTGCTGCTCGGATGGCTGCGATCGACCATCGCACGCGTCGAACAGATCGAGGCTAGATTCCACGCAAGGAGCAGCGAATGAGCACGAAGCAGCGCGTCTCGCGAATCGGCGCGCACGTCAGCATATCGGGAGGGCCGCAGACAGCACCCGAGCGCGCGGTCGAACTCGGCGCGACCGCTATCGGCATGTTCACGAAAAACCAGCGCCAGTGGCAGTCGAAGCCGCTCACCGACGAGGAGATCGCCGCTTTCGGGTCGAACCTGACGCGCTCGGGGATCGATCAGCGACACGTCGTGATCCACGCATCGTACCTGCTCAACCCGGGGAACCCTGATCCGGAGAAGCGAGCGAAGTCGGCGGCAGCGCTCCTGGACGAGTGCCGGCGTGCCGAGGCGCTCGGGCTCACGCTCGTGAACTTCCACCCTGGAAGCGGACTCGGGCAGATCGGAGAGTCCGAAGCGATCGACCTGATCGCCACCGTCGCGCGTGAGGTGCTCGCCGAGACCGAGCACGCGGTGCTGGTCCTGGAGACCACCGCTGGACAGGGCGATCACGTCGGGTACCGCTTCGAGCACCTGGCCGACATCATCGATCGAGCCGGCTCGCCCGAACGGATTGGCGTCTGCATCGACTCGTGTCACATCTATTCGGCCGGGTACGACGTGCGTAGTGACGAGGCGTACGCCGCAACGACGGACGCGTTCGCGCGCACCGTCGGATTCGATCGGCTGGTCGGAGTACACCTCAACGACTCGATGG
Source organism: Spirochaetaceae bacterium (assembly GCA_007129695.1). Taxonomy (GTDB): domain Bacteria; phylum Spirochaetota; class Spirochaetia; order DSM-27196; family SLST01; genus SLST01. Next base: position 9,921 of record SKVA01000534.1, read on the forward strand.
TCGAACTCGGGAGCCGCAAGGACCGGCACGAACGGATCGGCGCGGGGGAGATAGGGCTCGCCGGTCTTGCCCGCTTCGTGACCGATGAGCGGATGGCCGACGTACCGTTCGTGCTCGAGACCAATCACCCGGAGATCTGGGCACAGGAGATCGCGCTCTTGCGCGGGATCGCCGAAGGCAGAATAGAGGCGGCATCGGCCGAGCCGCCGCCGATCGGCCAGGAAGAGAGCGAGGGATAATGGCAAAGCTCAGGGAGTACTCGAATCAGACCGTGATCGACGTCGAGGACGGCGGCAACGGCATCATCAAGCCCGAAGGTCGGGTCGTCTTCGTCGAAGGCGTCCTGCCCGGCGAGGTCGTCGACGTACGGATCACGCGCCGAAAGCGCGACCACGCGTTTGGCGTCGTGACCGAGCGGCATTTCGATTCGGAAGACCGGATCGAGCCGTTCTGCGCGCACTTTGCCGAGTGCGGCGGGTGCACGTGGCAGTACCTCCCGTACCCGAAACAGCTCGAGTACAAGGAACGCTTCGTCGCCGACGTTCTCCGCCGGATCGGGGGGATTTCCGAACCGGCGCCGCTACCGATCATCGGGTGCGATACGGACCGGCACTACCGCAACAAACTCGAGTGGAGCTTTTCGCCTACCCGGTGGCTCTCACCGAGCGAGATCGACAGCGGTGAGGCGGTCGACGACCGACGGGCGCTCGGGTTCCACGTGAAGGGGCGCTTTGACCGGGTCATCGATATCGGAACCTGCTATCTACAGCCCGACCCATCGAACGCGATCCGCACGGCCGCGCGTGAGATCGCGCTGCGGCACGATTACTCGTTCCACGATCCGCGTGAGCACAGCGGGCTCCTTCGTGGTTTGACCGTGCGGACGACGCGCGACGGCGAAGTCATGGTGATCCTTGCGATCGGCGAGCAACGACCCGACGTCGCCGAGTCGTTCCTGCACGAACTCCGCGACGCGGTCCCGCGCATCTCATCGGCGTTCTATCTTGTCAACACCACGCAGAACGACGACAACGCGCCACACACTGTGCACCACGCGTTCGGCACCGAAACGATCAGCGAACGGTGCGGTCCGTTGTCGCTCACCATCCATCCGAAGAGCTTCTTCCAGACGAACTCGTCGCAGGCAGAGCGACTCTACAGCGTCGTCCGCGACTGGGCTGTTGCAGACGGTTCGCAGACGCTCCTCGACCTCTACTGCGGCATCGGGAGCATCGGGCTCTTCCTTGCCGACCGCGTCGGTCGGGTGATCGGCGTTGAGAGCGTCGCCGACGCTGTCGCCGGCGCGCGGGAAAACGCCCAGCGCAACGGCTACACGAACACCGAGTTCCACGCCGGGGACGTGCGCGCGCTGCTCACCGCGCTTGGGAGGCCGGACATCGTCGTGATCGACCCGCCGCGCGCCGGCATGCATCCCGACGTCGTCGAAGCGCTCATCAGGATGCGCCCGCGACAGATAATCTACGTGAGCTGCAAACCGGCGACGCAGGCGCGCGACCTGAAGCGGCTGCTATCGGCGTTCTACATCGTACGGATCCAGCCGGTTGATATGTTTCCGCAGACATTCCATATTGAGAACGTGGTCGACCTCAGACTGGCCACCTGACCAGAGGCGAGGAAGCAGTGTCACTCTACAGAGTCCACTTCAAGTGGAAGGAAAAGGATCTCACGCTACGCGCGACCGGGCTCGATCTGACGCACCCCTACTTCGTGTCGATCACGGGGCTGGTGTTTCCGGACGGCAAGAAACTCATCATCGATCCGTCGGAGGACGAGGTTCGACGCACCTTCGGTCGGGCCGACCACCTGATGATCCCGTTCCAGACCGTCACGCTGATCGAAGAGATCAAGGATGCGACGCCGCAGGAGAAGGGCGTCGTGCGCGACTTCCGCGTGATCGACGACTCCGACGACGAGCCCGACGAGTGAGTTGCGGTGTGCCTACCGGGCACCGACCGGCTCGGGCTCGGGACACCCTTCGGCTTCGCCGAACAGCGAGTCCAGCCGCGACGTCGTCCTGTAGGGGTACCCCTCAAAGTCGCCCGACGGTTCGAAGATCCCAAGGAGTTTCGCAGCGCACAGCTCGATCGTCCTCGCGGAAATGGACACGCACCCGGGATCGGTCGCGACCTTCTCCAGGTGCGCGGCGTAGTTGAGCACGTCGGAGACGATCCGCCCAGTATCGCTGCTGAACTTGACCAGACCCGTGTCGATCCCGACGCGCAGCGCGACCTGATTGGGGAGTGGATACCCGGGTGACAGCGAAAAGAGCGGCATCGATCGCTGGATGTCGATCCCGCACATCACCGCACGCTCGGCGCACCCGGCGAACGTAAACGCGAGCATACCGCCGTCGCCTGCCCAGTTCCAGACGCGCCCGTCGTAGTCGTCGAGCTTTCTCTGCAGGAACCCGAGCAGCTCGTACGAGAGCGTCTCCACCTTCTTCGCTCCGTGGGTGCGAACGAGCTGCGAGTTCCCGACGATGTCGACGCTCATCGCTGCGATCGTGTAGATGCGGTCGTCGCGAAGGCTCCCCCAGTTGCGCAGCCGTTCGATCTCTTCGCGTGAGTGGTAGAGCCGCCGTCGCGACGGATCGTAGACGACGCCGACGCGTGCGAGCGCGTTGAAGAAGACCTCGATCGCATCGACGTTCAGTGTCTTGCCCATGAACTGCCGACCGTCGAGCTCGGCGATCAGCTGGACCAGATCGGAGAGCTTCCCGTGGTCGTCGGCGTGTTCGACGAGCACCTGCGCGGCGCGCGGCCGCGACAGCGTGATGTGACGATCGGCCCCGGCGAGCTGGTGTCCGCTGTAGTGCCTGAACAGCAGCCGGCCGAGCTCATCCATCCCGTCGGACGTGAACGACGAGGAGAGGATCTCGCAGAGATCGTTTCGGAGCGCCGGACTGAACATTTCCTCTGGACGGGTTCTCACAGGTAGCGGATTATACCGAAAGCGATACCAATCGACAACGGAGCGTTTGAACCAGCCTTGCGCGGAGCAGTATCTTCATCGACGATGAGCGACTGGAAAGCGGTGTGGATCGAACGGATGTGCGACGTCGACCGAGACGAGTGGACCCGCCTCACCGACCGCTACGAGACTCCCCTGCTCGACTGGGATTGGCTGCGGGCCCTTGAAGAGTCGGGGAGCGTCACGCCGTCGGAAGGTTGGCTCGCGCAGCACCTGCTCCTGTACGACGCCGGCGAGCTCATCGCAGCCGCGCCGCTCTACGTGAAGACGCACAGCGTCGGCGAGTTCGTCTTCGATTACGCGTGGGCCGAGGTCGCCGAATCGCTCGGGACGCGCTACTACCCGAAGCTGGTCGCGATGAGCCCGCTCACGCCGGCAATCGGATACCGATTCCTGATCGACGAACGCTACGACGACGTAGAGACAGTCGCGGTGATGCTCGACGCGATCGACGGCTTCTGCCGCGCAAACCGGCTTCACGGTTTCAGCATCCTGTGGCCGGAACCGGACTTCATCGCAACCGTACATGCGGCGTCGGACACGATAGAGTCGGGCCGTTTCACGCCGTGGGAGCACCAGCACTTCCGTTGGGAGAACGCGTCGTTTGCGACCTTCGACGACTACCTGGCGGTGTTCAACAAAAACCAGCGGCGCAACATCAGGAGAGAGCGCGCGAGCATGGACGACCAGCGCATCCGGATCGAGACCCGAACTGCCACCGAGTCGCCCGACCGGTTCGCCGATATCATGTACCGCTACTACTCGAACACGAACGACCAGTTCGGGATGTGGGCGGCGCGCTACCTGACCCCCGACTTCTTCGGAATGCTCAAAGACAGCTGCGGTGACCGCGTCGTCTTCTGCGCGGCGTTCGAAGAGGGAGCCGACGACCCGGTCGGGATGTCGATGCTCCTCCACAATCGCGAACGGCTGATCGGCCGCTACTGGGGCGCCGACCGTTTCGTGAGCAACCTCCACTTCAACCTCTGCTACTACGAACCGATCCGATGGGGAATCGAGCGCGGCGTGCAGCGGTTTGACCCCGGGATGGGAAGCAGCCACAAGGTGCGTCGCGGGTTCGCGGCCGTGTCGACGAGCAGCCTCCACCGGTTCGCCGACCGGCGGATGCAGATGGTCATGGACATGAACATCGACAAGATCAACCGCTACGAGCAGGCGCACATCGAATCGCTGAACACGCACCTTCCGTTCGCGCAACGGTAGCCAGATTCGACCTGCCCCGGTACAATGACAGGATGCGTCAGATTAAGGTCGTAGCCCCCGATCGTGTTACGTCGATCGCCATCGCCGACGGTACGACGATTCTTGCAGGGCTCCAGCAGGCGGGCTGGCACGTTGCCGCGCCGTGCGGTGGCGCCGGTACCTGCGGTAAATGCGTGGTCACCGTCGACCCGCCTGGCTCCGGCGGGCTGCGCGCAGCCGAAGAGGAGCGTTTCACCCGCGGCAACGACTCGCTACGCCTGGCGTGCCGGTGCAGACCGACCGGTGACGTTCGGGTCACGCTACCGTCGGGCTCGGTCGCCCCGCGCGCGACCGGTTCGGCGGCGAAGGGCGGCGCGATAGACAGCGGACCGCCGGTCGCCGCGGTCGTCCGGCGCTACACGATCGAACTGGACGAACCGAGCATCGACGATCAACGATCGGTCATCCGACGGCTGCGTGACGGACTGGGGATGCCCACGCTTCGCGCGAGTGCATCCGCGCTCAACGCGGCGCTCGAGCTGCTTGCAGCGCGCTGCGACGCGATTGTCGCGACGCTTCCCGACGAACCGCCGACCCTGGTCGGGATCCGCCGCGAAGACTCGGAAGCGCCGCTGCTCGGGGTCGCCTTCGACATCGGCACCACCACCGTTGCCGCGTACCTGGTCGACCTGGAGAGTGGCATGGTGATCGCGTCGGAGTCGATGGCAAACGAACAGGCGCGGTTCGGCGCCGATGTGATCAGCCGTATCGCCGCGGCCGCAGAGGGCGCACCGCTGTCGCAGACTATCCGGGCTCAGCTATCCGAGATGGCCGAACGGATCTGCGCCCATGCAAACGCCGCGATCGGATCGGTTGCTGTCGGATCGATCGTCGGCAACACGACGATGATCCACTTCCTGCTCGGCCACGATCCGACCGCGATCAGCCGGACCCCGTTCATCCCCGTCACCACCGAGCTTACCGTCACCCGCGCGACCGACGCAGCGATCGATCTCGGACCGAACGCAGGCATCGTGATCCCGCCGGGCGTGTCAGCCTACGTCGGCGCCGACATCATCGCCGATCTGCTGTCGTGCGGCATGCACGACGAACCTGGGACGGCGCTTCTGATCGATATCGGGACGAACGGAGAACTGGTCCTGAACGCCGACGGGCGCCTCCTTGCGTGCTCGACCGCCGCCGGGCCCGCGTTCGAGGGCGCGACGATCCGCCACGGATCGGGCGGCATCGCCGGTGCGATCAGTCACGTCAGGCGCGACGGCAACGACCTGGTAATCGAGACGGTCGACGACGAGAGCGCTGCGAGCATCTGCGGGACCGGACTGATGGACGCGCTCGCGATGCTGATAGACGACCGGATCGTCGACGAGACCGGGCGGATGTCGCTCGACGACGCGTCACCCGACGCGCGCGCCGCCTACGACGACCGCTTCATTGATCTGGACGGAGAGCCGGCGGTAGTTCTGTCGGCGCCCGACGCGCGCGTGCAAATCGAGCTCACGCAGGCCGACGTGCGGCAGGTGCAGCTTGCGAAGGCCGCGATCGCCGCCGGGATTCTGGTACTCCTCGAGCACGCGGGCAAGACGGTCGGTGAGGTCGCATCGGTCTACCTGGCCGGCGGTTTCGGCACCTACGTGAGACCGGAGGCGGCGATCCGCGTGGGTCTGCTGCCGGGCTTCGCGGCGGGGCAGGTCCGCGCGATCGGCAACGCCGCCGGCAGCGGCGCGGTGCGGATGCTCATCAACGGCGGGTCGGCGGACGAAGCACGGCGGATCGTCGAGTTGTGCTCGTACATCGAGCTCAGCGGCTCGATCTCGTTCCAGAATCACTATATGGAACAGATGGTGTTCCCGGAGGTTGAATGAGAGCAGTCGTCGTTCGCGAGTTCGGCCCGCCGAGCGTTCTGAAGGTCGAACACCTGCCAGATCCCTTCGCAGAGGACGGACAGATTGTAGTTGCACTCCACGCGACCGGCGTGAACCCGGTGGAGACCTACCAGCGATCGGGTTCGCAGGGTTACGACCGTCATAGGCCGTTTACCCCGGGCGCCGACGGCGCGGGAATCATCGAGTCGATCGGTCGGTTCGACGGCCCGGGACCGGTGTCACGGTCTGGTGTCGCGCTCACCGCGGGCCAGCGCGTCTACGTATCCGGGTCGATCACCGGGACGTACGCGGAAAAGTGCGTCTGCACACCCGACCAGGTCCATCCGCTGTCCGACTCGCTCTCCTTCGAACAGGGGGCGTGCCTGTGGATCAACTACGGCACCGCGTACCGCGCATTGTTCCAGCGCGGCCAGGCGGTCGCCGGCGACTGGATCCTGATCCACGGCGCAACCGGAGGCGTCGGCGTCGCGGCGATCCAGTGGGCGAAGCTACACGGCCTGCGGGTGATCGGCACGTACGGAACTCCGCGGGGGCGAGAGCTCCTCGAGCGCCTGGGTGTGCAGGGCACGATCGCGCACCGCGACGACGGACATCTTGAGGCGGTCGACGAGGTCACCGGCGGACACGGCGTTGACGTCGTCGTCGAGATGCTCGCGAACCTGAACCTGGAGGCCGACCTGGACGTTCTGGCGCGGGGCGGACGCGTCGTCGTCGTCGGAAGCAGGGGCTCGATCGAGATCACTCCCCGCCGGCTCATGGCGAAGGAGGCCGACGTTCGCGGCCTCATGCTCTACGGCGCCGACGACCGCGAGCTCACCGAGATCCACGCAGCGATCGCCGCGGCAGCCGACGCGGGGGCGATCGCCCCGGTCATCCAGGAGTCGCTCCCGCTCTCCCGCGCTGCCGACGCGCACGAGATCGTGATGGACTCCCCGTCGCATGGAAAAATCGTCCTCACCCCCTGATCTGCCGCGCGGCGTCAGCGCGTACTACGCGTCGCTCGCCGAGTCGCTCGATCCGTGCGTCGATCCGATCGCCGCGCAGTTCGTTCCGCAGGACGCCGAAGCCATCACCCTCCCCTACGAAACGCCCGACCCCCTGGGCGACAACCTGTACCGCGTGGGCCGCCGGGTCCTCCACCACTACCGCGACCGGATCCTGATCCTCGCGAACGACCGGTGCGCGACGTACTGCAGGCACTGCTTCCGTCGTCACTTCACCGGGCACAGCACCGGCCGCATCACCAATGCCGAGATCGACGAGGCGGCCGCGTACATCGAGGGTCACCCGGAGGTTTCCGAGGCGCTCGTCTCCGGCGGCGATCCGCTGATGCTCGGCGATGATCACCTGTTCCGGCTCTTCGACGCGCTGCGCGCCGCGCGCGAATCGCTCGTGATCAGACTCGCGACGCGGATGCCGGTCGTACAGCCGAGCCGGATCACCGCCGAGCTCGGCGCGCGGCTCGGTGGCTACGCGCCGCTATGGACGGTGATCCACGCGAACCACCCGCGCGAACTCACCCGACAGTTCGACCGGGCGATCGGCCACCTGGTCGATAACGGCGTACCGGTCCTGAACCAGGCGGTCCTGCTGCGCGGTATCAACGACGACCCGGACACGCTCGAGGCGCTGCTCCGTGGTCTGGTCGAGCGGCGCGTGAAGCCGTACTACCTCTTCCAGGGCGATCTGGCCGCCGGCACCGCGCACTTTCGCACGAGTATCGATACCGGGCTGCGCCTGATGAAGGAGATGCGCCGCCGGCTGAGCGGTCTCGCGATTCCGACCTACGCCGTCGACCTCCCGAACGGCGGCGGCAAGATCCCGCTCACCGAAGCAACGGTCGGCCGCCGCGAACCCGGCTGGTACATCCTGGTCGACGACGACGGCAGCGAACACCGCTACCCGCAGGAGGAGTAACCGCCGATGCCCCGCGCAGGGGGCTCGAAGGCCTCTCCAGGCAACCGGTTTCTCAAAGCAAGCTTTCCTTTCGAAGTTTTTTGTTGACAGATCGTAATTTCGGCCCCAGAATGTCGTTGACGGTGTGAAACCGGTTTCACGAATTCGCTTACACAGGAAGGGCGATTATGGCAGCTCCCGAGCTCACCACCGGAATCCAGATCCCGACGATCGATCGCAGGCGTCGAGTGCTCCGCCAGATCGGCAACGGTCGGACACTGCTCATGATGTGCACTCCGGCGATCGTGTTCTTCTTCGTGTTCAGCTATCTGCCGCTACCGGGAATCTATATCGCGTTCGTCAGGTACAACTACTTCGACGGGATGTTTCGCAGTCAGTTCGTCGGATTCGAGAACTTCCGGTTCCTGGTGATCTCCGGCAGATTGTGGATGCTCACGCGAAACACGGTGCTGTACAACATCGCGTTCATCCTGACCGGAAACATCTTCGCGATCGCGGTGGCGGTCCTTCTGAACGAGGTCTCCAACCGCGTGTTCAAGAAGGTGTCTCAGACGATCCTGCTGCTGCCCCACTTCATCTCGTTCGTCATCGTCGGCGTCTTCGCGTACAACATCCTCAACTTCGAGTACGGCGTACTGAACTCGGCGCTGAGGCGGCTAGGGATGGAGCCGATCTCGGTCTACGGAACGCCGTCGATATGGCCGGGCCTCATCGTATTCGTGAACCTGTGGAAGAGCGTCGGCTACTCGACGATCATCTACTTCGCGGCGATCACCGCGATCAGTCCTGAACTGTATGAAGCAGCGCACATAGACGGCGCGAACGCCTGGCAGCGCGCCTGGCACATAACGCTCCCGAACCTGAAGCCGACCTTCGTAATCCTTCTGTTGTTCGCGCTCGGACAAGTCATGCGGGGGAACTTCCAACTCTTCTACAACCTGGTGGGCGCAAACGCGCGGCTGTTCCCGTTGACCGACATCATCGAGACGTTCGTGTTCCG
>SKVA01000351.1 GCA_007129695.1 Spirochaetaceae bacterium
CGTAGGAATCAGCATCAGATGCAACGGCACCGTGCTCAACCGGTTCGGCTTGCGCTTTCCGAGCGCGAACACGCGCCGCTTCTGATCCTTGAGCTGATCGTTCAGAACTTCGGTTGACATGGACACCTCGTCGTGGAAGGGATCGGTCCCGGCGGCGCGACCGCTCGTGCGAGTCGGCGCGCTCCAGGACCACAGACCGCCGGCGGATCGGTGCCGGCGGTCGACCGGCCCGTCAGGGCCGGATCAGAATCGGAGAAGTTATCGGTTGCGGTGCCACTCGTTGACCTGTTCGGTCCACTCGCGCCCACCGTTGTTCTCCCAGTAGCGCAGCCACTGGTCCCAACCTGCGTCAAGGTCGAGCTCGCCAACGATCATCTGGATGAACAGCTCGTTGCGCATGCTCCTCAGGTCACCCGCGAACTGCGCCTGCGCGCGAGTCGGGGCGCCCTGGAACGCGTCAATGATGAAGTGGCCATTGTCAAGCATGAACCACGCAAGGTCGTTGGATCCGCCTGGTCCGAAGCTGCGGTAGTTTCCGTACGGACCGTCATTGCCGGCGGTCAGAGCTTCGCCGCTCAACCATTCAACCGCGCCATTGTAGTAGCCCATCGCCTCAGGATTGAGCCGTGACGTGTCGCCGGTCTCGAGCGCGTGGATCACCTCACGGGACAACAGCGGGTTCGTGTCGACGGCGTGCGCCGCGAAGAAGTCGTTCCAGTAGAAGAACGTGCTGACTCGCCCGCCGTCCGCGGTGACGATCGTGTGGAAGTCTCCGTCGGCGGTCTCCGGGTTGGCCCGCTTCATGTAATGAAGATTGTACAGCTTCACGAGCACTTCCGGGTTTCCGAAGCTGCTATTGACCGCGTTGATACTGGTGACCTGCGCGGTGACCGGCACCTTCATGTAGTCGCCGTCGACGCCGCGCGGGAACACGTGCTCCCAGATCATCCCGGGGTTCTCCATGACGGTCTGCGTGACGCCGCCCCAGTTGTGCCACCACTGCGGAACAAATGCCGCACCGACGCGGCCACGTGCGACCTCATCGGGCGCTTCAGACCACGCACCGAAGACCGGCCACTCGGGGCTCATCACGTTATCCGCGTGGAAGCGGCGCAGCGACGCAAGCGCCTCCTTGGTTGCGGGTGTCGTGGACCCAAAGACCAGCTGGTTGCCGACTTCGAGCCAGATCTCGGGGTACGACTTGTGGAGCGCGAAGTACGGCTGGAGCGGCATTCCACCGCCCAGGAACGCTGCCGACGCGCCGAGGCCGTACGTATCGCGGCGTCCGGAACGATTCGGGTCTTCGTTCGTGAACGCGTAGAGCACGTCGACGATCTCCTCGTATGTCTGCGGCATGTCGCGCCCGACGTTGTCGAGCCAGTCGTTCCTGGCGGAGAACATCTGCACGTTCATGACTTGCGGGCCCTGTCCCCACCCGTACACTTCGCCGTCGATCGTCATCATCCGACGGTTGACGCCATCGCCGAAGTCGAGGTACTTGCGGACCTCGCCGATGTCGAACTGCTCAAGGAGCGCGTTCTGCGGCGCGAGCCGGCCGACGCGGGCGAGGCTGTAGTACTGCTCCAGGTTGAGCTTCGTCAGGATGTTAGGGAGATCGCCGGCCGCAAGGCTGGTGTTGATCTTCGCGGCGAACTCGTTCTGCGGAGCGGTCCAGACGTAGTCGAACACGATACCGAGCTCTTCCTCGATCGCGCGCGTCCAGATGTTGTCCTCGAACGACTGCCCATCGACATACGTCCGGTTATTGAGACCACGCCACGTCGTCACCGTCAGCGGTGGTTCGTACGGGTCCAGCGGACCGCCGACCGGTCGTGCCGCGGCGGTTGTCTGCTGCGCACCGCCGGCGAAAAGCGCCGTGGCAACGAACAGCAGCACAAGAGTGACTATCAGAAGCTTTCTCACTGCATTCCTCCTGTTGTGAGTTATGGAATCAGTGTACGACAGATGCCGGTAGCTGTCAACCGATAGCGGACATCTTACCGGTAACTACCGGTATTATTGCAGCAAAGGCGCATTCATGGTACTCTTGGGCCATGAGCAGAAACGAAGGGGGCGCCGACGCGAACCGCGCGCCGAACATCCTGTGGATATGCACCGACTCGCAGCGGTGGGACACGCTCGGCTGCTACGGCAATAGCTGGGTGACGACACCCCACGCCGACCGGCTGGCCGCCGACGGCGTTCAGTTTTCGCACTGCTACGCGCAGAACCCGCTCTGTACGCCAAGCCGCGGGTCGTTTCTGACGGGCCGCTACCCGGTCACAACGCGGTTGCGGCAGAACGGACAGGACATCCCGGATACCGAGCGTCTGGTCACGACGAGGCTTGCCGAAGAGGGGTACCTGTGCGGCCTGTCGGGCAAGCTGCACCTGAGCGCGTGCGACCGACGCATCGAAGAGTACGGACGCGACGCCGGCAACTGGCCCAAGCCGACTCCCGAGCGCGGCAACCAGGTGCTGGACGGGATCGAGCGGCGCATCAACGACGGGTACACCGACACCGAGTTCTACTGGGATCACGCACCGTCGGGAAAGCTCCCGTCGAGCTCGTACACGCGGTGGCTCGCCGAGCGCGGGGCGGTCGTGGATCCGCAGCCGTTCCGCGGATCGGCGTACGTCAAGACCGGGATGCCGAGCGACCTCCATCAGGCAACCTTCTGCGCCGATAAGGCGATCGGCTTCATGCGCGCCCACGCCGGCCGGTCGTACCCGTGGCTCTTCTCGGTCAACATCTTCGACCCGCACTTCATCCTCGACCCCCCGTACGACTACCTGGAGCCGTACCTGGACCGGCTCGACGATGTGCCGCTCCCGAATTACTCCGACGGAGAGCTCGACACCAAGCCCCCGTACCAGAGGGAGTTCTCCGAACGTGGCGGGTTTAATCGGCTCGAGATGACCGACGCCGACCACCGGTTGTGCCGCGCGGCGTACTGGGCGATGTGCGACCATATCGACGTGCAGCTCGGCCGCATGATGGACACGCTCGACGAGACCGGGCAGCGCGACGACACGATCGTCATCTTCACGTCCGACCACGGCGAGCTACTCGGCGATCACGGCATCTACGTAAAAGGCCCGTTCCTGTACGACCCGGCGATACGGGTGCCGCTCATCGTCCGCTGGCCGGAACGCTTTCCGGCGGGTAGGCGCGTGGACTCGCTCGTCGAACTCTCCGACCTGGCCCCGACGCTGCTCGACGCGGCCGGGCTCAGTCGGGAGCCCGGGATGCAGACAGAGTCGCTCCTACCGGTACTGACGGGCGACACCGATCACCACCGGGACGACGTCTACTGCGAGTACTACAACTCGAACCCGAACGACCCCGCGCAGTTCTGCACCATGGTGAGGACGCAGACGCATAAGCTGGTCGTGTTTCACGGGCAGGAGCTGGGCGAGCTATACGACCTGGAGCGGGACCCCGACGAGCGGGCAAACCTGTGGGACGACGCCGACGCGGCGCGCATCAAGGTCGAACTGATGAAGCGACTGATGGACCGGATGGCGCAGACGGCAGACCCGCTTCCGCCGCGCGTGGGTATATACTGACGGTCGAAACGGAGGAGATAGGTGGCGAAGCGAAAGAACCTGAGGGACATCGCGGAGGCGACCGGACTGTCGATGTCGACGGTATCGCGGGTGCTCAACGACAAGCCCGACGTCAACGACGAGACTCGCCAGCGCGTTCTCACGGTCGTGGGCGACGCCCCCGCGCGCCCACCGGCTGCGCGGTCCGGAAGGACGAAGGCTGCACCGCTGGTCGGGTTCATCAACCGCTTCCGTTCGTACGGCATTAACGATCACTACGTCGCGCAGGTGGTCGCGGCGGTCAACGCCCGCGCATTCGATCACGCGTACAATCTGGTCATGATCGAAGCAGATTCGGTCTTCAAAGAGATGCGCTGGCCCGGTCGCTACGACATCTTCGGTCAGCTGTCGGGAGTGATCTGGTCGATGCCTGTTTTTGAGCAGATGCACCGCGACTTTCTGGAGGCCCGCGGGATTCCGTACGTCGTGATCAACAACAAGATGCGAAGCGTCGACGCGCCGTTTGTGGAGAGCGACAACCTCACCGCGGCGCGTCAGGCCGTGGAGTACCTGGTCGGCATGGGTCATGCGGAGATCGGATTCATCGGTGGCGAGTTTTCGATCACGAACATGCTCGACCGATACCGCGGGTTCCAGCAGCACATGAAGGAGTTCGGCCTGGAGGTCGACCCGGATTTTGTGATCGACGACATCGGCAGTGTCGACACCGCCGGCGCCATCGAAGGAACGCACCGGCTAATCGGCCGCAAGCGACTGCCGACCGCGCTCATATGCGCGAGCCAGCCGATCCTGCTCGGCGTCTACGACGTATTCCGCCAGCGCGGAGTCCGCGTTCCCGATGACGTATCGCTGATCGCGTACGACGACACCGAGCTCTTGCGACGGCTCGACCCCCCGATCACGACGTTCCGACAGCCACTCGAGGCGATGGGGGAGGCAGCGATCGATCTCCTTATGGATCAGATACACCACCCGGGTCGCCACGCCGACACTCCGCACGTCGTCGAACCGATGACGCTCATCGTGCGCGATTCGGTGCGCGAGATCATCGTCAGCGACTGATCGCTCACCTCTTGCGGCCGGCGGCCCCGCCGGTTGCCGCCAACGCCGCCACCGATTAGAATACCGCGATGACGACCAACACCGCCCGCGGCTCGCATTCCGACGTGCTCGCGTACATCCGCGCGAACTGGGATCGATCGGTGCAGCACGACCACGATGGCAGCGGGTTTGGCGGCGTCGACCTGCCCTACCCGTACACGACCCCGTGCGTGAAGGGTGATGGCCGCTTCTCGTTCTTCTTCTACTGGGACACCTACTTCACGAATCTGGGACTCCTGAGACAGGAACGCTACGATCTAGCGGAATCCAACATCAGGAACATGATGTGGCTGAACGAGCGTGACGGGTTCGTGCCGAATCACGTCGGACTCAACAATCGATCGCAGGTGCCCTACTTCGGCTTGATGGCCGCCGAGTACGTCGACGCGACCGGCGACACCGACTTCCTGAAACGGGTGTACGATTCTGTCCGGCAGGAGTACTTCTTCTGGTTCCACGCGCGCGCGACGACTACCGGGCTCACGCGGTGCGGCCAGCGCGCGCCGTCGGAAGACCTTGCGCACTTCTACGACACGACGATCGTCCGTCGACTCGGGCTGTCGGAGTCGGTCCCAGTCGCCGAGAAGGTGAGGATCGCAGCGCACCGGCTCGCCGAGTGCGAGACCGGCTGGGACTTCACCGAGCGGTTCGACGCGCGCGCGCTCGAGTTCGCGGCCGTGGAGATGAATGCGAACCTCCACCGCTACGAGTGCTTCCTGGCCGACGCGGCCGAAAGGCTCGGCACCGGCGATCCCGGCCTGTGGCGGCAGCGCGCCGACGACCGTCACGCACGCATCGACCGCTACCTGTGGAACGACGATCGCGGGCTCTACCTGGACTACGACTGCACGACGGAGCGTTCGAGCGGTGTCGCAGCGCTGGTGACGTTTCAGCCGCTCTACACCGGACTCGCTTCGGCCGAACAGGCAGCCGCTGTCGCGCGGTCGCTCCCGCTGTTCGAGCGCGAGTACGGGATCGCGGTGACCGAGCAGACAGCGAACTGCCAGTCGTACCAGTGGGGGTACCCGAACATGTGGCCGCCGATGGTCTGGATCGCGGCCGCCGGGCTCATGCGTTACGGCTTCATCGACGACGCGCTTCGAATAGCGCGGGCATACGTCGACGTGTGCGACCGGCTGTTCGAGC
>SKVA01000500.1 GCA_007129695.1 Spirochaetaceae bacterium
AACATGTTCACAGCTGTCGACGCGCGCGATTCGGCGCTCGCGATCGAACTCGCACTCACCGCCGACTACGCCGGTAGCCATCCGCTGTTCATCAACGATACGCACAATACCGCCGGGCTTCCGAGCACGATGATCGCCGAGCTGTTCTACCCGGAGGTCGAGCTTCGCGATGCGCCGCTTGAGACCGAACGGTACGGGCCAACCGCATCGCTCGTGTCGACCGCCCGGGCGCGTGACCTCATCGGCTACGAGCCCGAGTATTCGATCGAGCGGTACTATCCGTAGATGGTGGCCGGGCTCTACTTGATCAGGAAGTCGTCGAGCGATCTGTTCTGTTCGATCGCAGCGATGATCCAGCCCGGCTTGCGTCCACGCCCCGACCATGTTGAGCCGGAGACGGGGTCCTTATACTTCGGCTGCGGGGAGCTTGCCGAACGCGCAACGGGTGCCGCCTTGCCGGCGCGCTTGCCGCGGCCGCCCTTAGCGGCGCCTTTGGTTGTGCCCTTCTGGATGTCCGCAACGGTGAGCCCGTACTCGTCCATCTTGGTGCGGATATCGGCGATTGCAGCCGCAACTTCCTTCTTGCGCGCCTCATCGGCCTGCTTCTGCAAGCTTGCGATCTGCTTCTGAATGTCCTTGTAACTCGGCATGGAAACTCCTCTGGTGAAGATGTAATACTATAAGCAATTAGAATACGCTATTGCTCCACGAATTGCAATCCTGTTAACGCGTGACTATAGTGGTTTTAGACAGACCTAACCGAGGCAATCATGAGATGTCATCGCCCCCTGTTGTCGGCCATTGCATGCACCGCGGTAGTGATACTGATCGCAGGGTGCGCCGGGGATCTCTCCACTACGCCCTCAGCGCCCAATCCCCGGGTCGTCGAAGGATTCACGTCGGGTGAGATCTCACGATGGTCGCCGATCCGGATCGCGTTCGTCGAGCCGGTCGGAGCCCGGGAAGAGACCGACGTGGTCGAAGCGGCTCGAGTAGCCGGTGGAGTCCTCTCTTTCACTCCTGCGATCGCCGGAAGCGCCCGATGGGTAGACGCGTGGACGCTCGAGTTCGCGCCCGGCGCGCCGCTGCGCGCGGGGCAGCGCTATCGCGCGGCCTACCGCCCGTCGGAGGCGCTCTTGCGGAGCACCGAACCGTTCGAGTTTGATTTCCTGGTCGTTCCCGACTCGGTTGATCTGGAGCCCGCGGGGCTCAGGATCATCGACGCGCGCAATCCTCGTGTGATGGAGTTCCACGGTGTTCTGACGTTTGCCGATTCGACCGACATCGAAACGGCGCGCGCCGGCATCAGCGTGAAGCATCAAGGTGCCCAGGTGGCTTTCGTGATCGATCCGGGCCCGACCCCGGCGGTGTACCGAATACGCGTTCCCGGAATCGTCCGGCAGGAACGCGAATCGCGCCTGGAAATCGCGTGGCGCTACGGTCGTGATGCGGCGGTGCGCGGATCGCA
The DNA here is from genome assembly GCA_007129695.1 of Spirochaetaceae bacterium. Taxonomy (GTDB): domain Bacteria; phylum Spirochaetota; class Spirochaetia; order DSM-27196; family SLST01; genus SLST01. The sequence continues at coordinate 1,469 of SKVA01000500.1, forward strand.
CGCGATCGCCGTACCTCCGACCGCCGAGTTCGACCTGATCGGAGTACGGATTGTCAGTGACGGTGACCGCCACGTCGAACTGAGCTTCAGCCAGCCGCTCGACGAGTCGCAGAACCCCGCCGGTCTCTACCAGGTCGACGGAGTGGAGATATCGGCGGCGGTTCGCAGCAACCAGGTGCGTCTCTACGCGCCGGCCGGCTGGCCGCAGGTTGCCTCCGTCGTGGTCAGCTCCGCGGTCAGGAGCGCGGTTGGTCAGGTGCTTGCACAGCGGGTCGTGCGCCCGGTTTCCTTCCCGACCGAGAAGCCGCGCGTGCGGTTTGCTGGCGGAGGTGTGATCGTGCCGACGAGTCAGGGGACAACGGTCGCGATCGAAACGATGAACCTGAACGCGATCATGGTCGAAGCGATTCAGATTCATGGCTCAAACGTGCATCAGTTTCTCCAGGTAAACAGACTAGACGGCGACCGCGAGCTGCACCGCGTTGGCGAGGTCGTCTGGCGCGATATCGTCGACCTGGAATGGAGCGACGCGAACGTCGACCGGTGGGTTCGCTACGGTTTGGACCTGTCGCCGCTGGTCGCGCGCGATCCTGCCGGACTGTACCAGTTGCGGATCACGTTCAGGCAGCCTCACGTGCAGTTTCCGTGCGCCGTTTCGTCGGCCGATCCAGTGACGTTTCCTACCGCGCCCGGCCCTCCGGCCGAGGCGAGCTACTGGGACTTCGCGACCGAATACCCACCGTGGGAGTACCGCCCGCACCGGACCGATCCATGCCATCCGGCGTATTACATGCAGTGGTTCGATCATTCGATCACGGTCATGCGCAACGTAATGGTCAGCAATATCGGCCTGCTCGCGAAGTCGGGTCAGGACGGGCGGCTGATCGTCGCGGCGAGCGATTTGCGGACAACCGAACCGCTTCGCGGTGTATCGCTCGAGCTGTTCAACTTCGAGCGCCGATCGCTCGGTCGCGCGGTGTCGGATGCGAATGGAATCGCCGCCTTCGACACCGCTCGGGCAACTCCGTTCTTCCTCCTGGCCGCAGGAGCCGGGCAATTCGGGTATCTGAAACTGGACGCCGCGAGCGCGCTCAACGTCAGCCAGTTTCAGACGGCCGGCGCGGGGATCGAAGGCGGTATCCAGGGGATGCTCTTTGGCGAACGCGGTGTCTGGCGGCCCGGTGACGGTATCTACCTGACGTTCATCCTGCACGACATCGACCGGACTATTCCCACCGACCATCCAGTGCGGTTTGAGATTCACGACCCGCGCGGGCGACTCGTCGATTCGGCGACGCTAACAGCGGGGCTCAACGGGATGTACAGCTACGTGACCCGTACCGCGCCCGATGCGATGACGGGCACGTATACCGCTCGTGCGATCCTGGGCGGCAGGAGTTTCACTACACCGCTGCGCGTCGAATCGGTGGTGCCGAACCGACTGCGCGTCGCGCTCGATTTCGACGGCGATCCTGAGTATCTCACGAGCGGTCGTATCGGCGGGACCGTCGCCGCGCAGTGGCTCCACGGCGCGACCGCACCAGGGCTCGACGCGGACATCCGGGCGAACTTCTCTGCGACCGAGACGGTGTTCGCCGGTTTCGAGGGTTACACCTTCGACGATCCGGCGCGCGACTTCTACGCGGAGCAGCAGGAGCTCTTCGACGGGTCTCTCGATGAGGACGGCAAGGCCCGGTTCAGCAGCATCGTGAACGTCGCGGGCGCTCCGGGACTCCTGCGCGCCGATTTCACGACGCGCGTGTTCGAACGCGGCGGCGGCTTCTCCACCGAGTACCGCTCGATTCCGTTTCACGCGTACGAGCAGTACGTGGGCGTTCGAACGCCGCGTGGCGACGAGGCGCGCGGGATGCTCCTGACCGACACCGACCACGCGGTCGACATCGTGCTGGTCGATACCGACGGCGTCCCGGTCAGATCGGGGCGCGTGACCGCGGAGATCTACAAGGTCAACTGGCGATGGTGGTGGGAGACCGATCCCGACAACCTCGCCGCGTACGTCGCGAGCAGCAGTCTTGCCCCGATCGCTTCGGGACAGGTCCAGGTTCGCGACGGGCGTGGTTCGTGGCGCTTTCGCATCGACTACCCCGACTGGGGTCGCTACCTGGTGCGCGTCACCGATGCGTACGGAGGGCACGCCGCGGGCAGGATCGTCTACGTGGACTGGCCAGGCTGGGCCGGGCGCGCGCTCGACGAGGGGGCCGCCGGCGCGACTATGCTGGTGCTGCAGCCCGAGCGTTCCTCGTACCAGGTTGGGGAGATGATCTCGGTGCAGCTGCCGCTAAGCGACCAGGGACGGGGCCTTGTCACCGTCGAGTCCCGCGGCAGGGTCCTGCAGAGCGACTGGATTCTTGGTAGCGGGCCGCAGACGCGGTATCGGTTCACGGCCACGGCCGACATGGCGCCGAATGTCTACGTCCACGTGACCTATCTGCAACCGCATCTTCAGACCGCGAACGATCTGCCGATCCGCACCTACGGAGTGGTTCCGATCGACGTTATCGATTCCGGCACGCGGATCGAGCCCGTTATCCGGACGCACGCGCGATACCGGCCAGGAGAGACGGTTGCAATCGATGTGAGCGAGGCGTCGCGCAGCGCGATGACGTACACGGTAGCAATCGTCGACGAGGGGCTTCTGGGCCTCACGCGTCACCGCACGCCGAATCCATGGGCTCACTTCTACCAGCGGCTTGCAAGCAGCGTGTCCAGCTGGGACCTCTACAACTACGTCGCGAGCGCGTTCACCGGCAGGCTCGATACGATGCTCGCGATCGGAGGTGGTGACGCGGGCGCCGACGAAGCGGAGCGCGACCGCAACCGCTTCGATCCGGTCGTCATCGTGATCCCGCCGACCGAACTCGGCGCCGGGCAGACCAATCGGCACGAGATCGCGATTCCGAACTACGTCGGCGCCGTCCGCGTGATGGTGGTCGCATCGTCCGACGGTCAGACCGGTCGCGCGTACGGCGTCGCCGAAACCGAGGTGCCGGTGAGTCAGGAAGTGATGGTGCTCGGGACGCTGCCACGGGTGCTTGGTGTCGACGAGCGGATCGTCGCGCCGGTGACCGTCTTCGCGCACGACGAGGGGCCGGGTAGCGTACTGGTTTCCATCGACGTCGACGGACCGATCGAAGTTGTAGGAGGCCGCACGGCGACTCTGCGGTTTGATGCACCCGGCGAACAGCTCTACCGTTTTGCGCTGCGGACTGCTGCTACGACCGGATCGGGCACCGTGCGGTTCACCGCGCGCCGAGGATCGGTGATCGCGGTGCACGAGGTGCAGATCGCGGTGCGAGCGTCAGGATCGACGGTCACGACCGTCACCCCGGTGCAGCTTCGAGCGAACCAGCGCACGACCGTTGCGGTGCCGATCGTCGGTGTCGACGGCACGAACGTCGTTTCCCTGGAGATCGCCCGGATCCCACCGATCGATCTTTCGCGGCGCCTTGGTTTCCTGCTGCAGTACCCGCACGGGTGCATCGAGCAGACGACGTCGGCCGCGTTCCCTCAGCTCTATCTGGACCGGCTGCACGACCTGTCGGCGTCGGATCAAGAACGGTCGCGCACGAACATCGTGCACGCGATCGAGCGAATCGGCCTGTTCCAGACGCCGGCGGGCGGCTTGAGCTACTGGCCCGGGCAGAGCGTGGCCGACGACTGGTCCACAACGTACGCCGGGCACTTCATGCTCGAGGCGCAACGGCGCGGCTACACGGTGAACGAGTCGCTGCTGTCCCGGTGGACCGACTATCAGCTCGAACGCGCGAACGCGTGGTACGCGACCGAGTTCGACTCGGTGCTCACGCAGTCCTACCGGCTCTACACGCTCGCGCTCGCGCGTCGGCCCGCGTTCGCCGCGATGAACCGACTGCGCGAGATTCCCGATCTTCCCCCGGTTGCGCGCTGGCGACTCGCGTCGACGTACGCGCTCGCGGGCAACAGCGCGGCCGCGATGCAGGTGATCCGCGGCGCATCGGTCGACGTCGGCGCGTACGACGATCCGGGCCGGACGTACGGCGGCGAAGTCCGCGACCTGTCGATGATCCTGGAGGCGCTCGTCGAGCTCGGGGATTCGCGCGCGGGCGATGTTGCGCGTGACATTTCGGATGCGCTGACATCGGATATCGGGATGAGCACGCAGACCTCCGCGTACGCGCTGCTCGCGATGGCGAAGTTCGCGCACGCCGCCGATCCGGTCGCCGGACTCGACGTGTCGTGGTCGTGGAACGGCTCACCGGCAGAGCGGGTCCGATCGGACCGCCCGATGGTCGTGATCGACCTGCCGGTCGACGCACGCGGGCAGTCGACGCTGGTGCTTCA
>SKVA01000426.1 GCA_007129695.1 Spirochaetaceae bacterium
ACCACCTCTTCGGCGGTGCCGATATTGACCGCGACGACTCGGAGTGGAATCTTCAGGTCGGAAAAGTCGGCGTCTCCGATGAGCTCGACCAGAAACTTCTCCAGCCGCTTGGTCTCTACCAGCCCCATTCCCGACAGCGTCGGCTTGACCAGTTCCTGCCAGCTGAGCTCCCGCGTGACCGATAGCATCTCCTCCCATCCGACCCCGGAGCAGAAGAGCGCACCGATGATGCTCCCGACGCTCGTGCCGGCTACGCAATCGATCCGAATATCGTTTTCGGTCAGAACCTTGAGCACGCCTATATGCGCGACACCGCGCGCGGCGCCTCCGCTGAGCGCCAGGCCCACCCTCCGATTTCCCATGGAACTCTCCTTCAGGCCTGTACTCGATCGGTCCCAGTACCGGCATTGATCCAGAGGGTACATTGCGCTAACGTTTTGGTCTATTCGGTAGTCGGCCAGAGTCGGCTACGCTTCTGGTCAGGAGGACCGCGATGGATGCACGTGAACACGGAGTGAGGGTCGGGCTGTTCGGTATCGGACTCGACACCTACTGGCCTCAGTTCGAGGGTCTCAAAGGCAGGCTCGAGGGGTATCTGTCGACGATCGACGAGCGGCTCGCGCGGTTCGGCGCGAGCGTCGTGAACGCGGGGCTCGTGGATACTCCGGCGCGGGCCGACGAGGCGGGCGATCTCTTTGCAGAGCGCGACGTCGAAGTCGTGTTTCTCTTCATCAGCACGTACGCGCTCAGTTCGACCGTTCTTCCGGTGGTCCAGAAGGCGCGCGTTCCCGTGATCGTCATCAATATGCAGCCGGTCGCGGCGATCGACTACGAGCGGTTCAACGCGCTCGGCGATCGCGGCGTGATGACCGGCGAGTGGCTCGCGCATTGCCAGGCGTGCTCGGTACCCGAGATCGCGAGCGTGCTCGGTCGAGCGCGGATCGACTTCCACCTGGTCACCGGGCACTTCCAGAACGAATCGTGCTGGGGCGAGCTTGGGCAGTGGGTAGCGGCCGCCTCATCGCGCCGGACGATGCGAGAGAACCGGCTCGGCGTGATGGGCCACTACTACATGGGCATGCTCGACGTGTATACCGACATGACGCTCCAGAGCTCGACCTTCGGGACGACGATCGACCTGATCGAGATCGACGAGCTCGCGGATCTGCGCGCCGCCGTGACCGACGATGAGGCACGGAAGAAGATCGACGAGTTCCGCATCGCGTTCGACGTCGACCGCGAGTGCGAGGATGCCGAGCTCGACCGGGCAGCGCGCACGTCGGTCGCGCTCGACCGCCTCGTCGATCGCCATGACCTGGGGTCGCTCGCGTACTATTACGAGGGGAGCCCCGGCGGCGCGAACGAGAGCATCATCACGTCGATCATCCCCGGCAACACGCTCCTCACCGGCCGGCACGTACCGGTCGCCGGCGAGTGCGAGGTCAAGAACGCGCAGGCGATGAAGATCATGGATAGCCTGGGCGCCGGCGGATCGTTCAGCGAGTTCTACGCGATGGACTTCAACGACGACATCGTGATGCTCGGCCACGACGGCCCCGCGCACTTCGCGATCGCGGAGGGACGCGTTGGTCTGGTCCCGCTTCCGGTCTACCACGGAAAGCCGGGCAAGGGGTTGTCGATCCAGATGACCGTCCGACACGGACCGGTGACGCTGCTGTCGGTGTGCCAGAACAACGACGGTATGTTCCTGCTGGCCGCCGAAGGCGAGTGCGTGTCCGGCCCCGTCCTCCACATCGGGAACACGAACAGCCGCTACCGCTTCTCGATCGGCGCGAAGGAGTTCATCGAACGCTGGTCGCTCGCCGGTCCGAGCCACCACTGCGCGATCGGCGTCGGTCACCACCGCGCGACGATCGAAAAACTGGGCGCGTTGATCGGGATCCCCGTCGTGTCGGTCTGCTGACTTGCAGGGGCCGCCGGTTCGCCCTATGATCTGTGACCTGAGGCGACGGTGGACAACGACGTTCCGTATCAGTCATCGGCTCAAACCGCGCGGATCAGGCGCAAGTACTATCTTCACAGCGTCCTGAACGGCGTATCGTTCCGACTGCTCGCCGGGAACATCATCACGCTGTACGCGCTGAACCTGGGCGCGGGTAACACGCTGATCGGGCTTCTGTCGTCGTTCCTCCATATCTCGATGCTGCTGCTCCTGATCGGACGGCCGCTCGTGAACCGGTTCGGTGCCGTCAGGGTTCAGTCGGTGTTCTGGTTCACGCGCTACGTGCTGATGCTGCCGATCCTGTTGACCGCGCTGCCGGCGGTAGCAGCTAACCCGACGTTCAGCTTCACGCTTATCGCGGTCAGTGTGCTCGGGTTCCATTCGGCCAAAGGAGTCGCGCTTGCCGGACAGCAGTCGATCCTTGGCACGGTTGTCGGAGAGAAAGGGCGCGGTGCGGTCCTGTCCCGAATACAGTCGCTCAACACGACCGTATCGACGATCGTCTGGCTGCTCGTCGGGTTCGCGCTATCGCGCGATCCGTCGCGCGTCGTGTACGCGGGCATCTTCCTCTCCGGCATAGTTGCCGGCCTGCTCTCGTCGACCGCGCTCGCCGGGATCCCCGAACCGCCGCTCGCGAGTCGGGACGCGACCGGCTCGTTTCTCTCGAGCGTTCGCGACGGCTTTGCGAACCCCGGATTCCGCCGGCTGATGGCGCTCCTGTTCAGCAAGAACGTCGTTCTTGGCATGACCGGCGCGTTCCTGATCGTCCAGTTCCGGGTCGTCTTCGGGCATTCGGATGCGAACATCGTGTTCATCACGCTGATCGGCAGCATGGGTGTGATCGCGATGGCCGCGGCCGCCGGACTCCTGATGGACCGTGTGGGAGCGAGGCCACTCTACTTCGCGTTTGCGCTGATCACGACGCTGTCGATAGTGCCTGCGGTCGTCTCGACCGGATCGGGAGCCGCGTGGATGCTGTGGGTCGTACCGTCGGTCGTGCTCTTCTTCTACAACGTCGGCGCGAACGGCATGATGAACTGTTCGCAGGACTACCTGTTTGCGACGATCACGACCGACCAACGTCTGAACCTGGGCATCGTCTATCACATCGTCGCGGGCACCGCCGGCTTCCTGGGATCGGTCGGCGGTGGGCTCGCGCTCGACGCGATCATCACCGGCACCAACCTGTCCGGGCCCGCCGCGTTCCAGCTCTTCTTCGGCGTGATGCTCGTGGGGCTCACGGGGGTGAGCCTGCTCGTAACGCGACTGCCCGACATCGGCGCGTACTCGATCCTGAATACGATATCGATTCTGTTTTCGCCGCGCGAGCTTCGGGCGTTCAGGACGCTGCGCCGCTTCGGCCGGACGCAGAACGTAGACGACGAGCGCGACGTGATCCGTTCTCTCGCGAAGTCTCCGTCACGCGCCGCGGTCGACGATTTGCTGACGAAGCTGACGTCGCCGAGCTTCGCCGTTCGCGCGGAGGCGCTGTCCGCGCTGCGCAACCATCCCGCCGATCATCGCGTTGCGACCGCTCTCGTGAAGGAAGTGACCGAGCATCAGTTCACCACGGCGCATATCGCGGCAGAGGCGATCGGGCAGTCGCGGCTGCGGGAGGGCATCCCCGCGCTGCGCTCCGCGCTCGACTCCGGGGACTTCATGCTGTGCGGGAAGGCGATGGTGGCGCTTGCCGAGCTCGACGATCGCGGCAGTCTGAAGCGAATGGTCGACGTGTTCGAGCGCAGCGACAATCCGCGCGTGATCATCCACGGCGCGCGGGCGTTCGCGACACTCCGCGCGGCGGAGGCGGTACCGTCGCTGTTCAGGAAGCTCGAGCCGCGCATCGCGCCGTTCATCCGCGACGAGATCATCCTGGCCGTCGCGGAGACGCTCGGGATCGGCGATTCGTTCTATCCGGTCTACGTGATCTTCGTCGAGCGAAACCTGGCCGGGGTAGCCGAGCTCATGGATCGGACTACAGCGGCCCAGGACGATGTCCGGAAGCTCGTCCTGGAGAGCACCGGTGACGCCGCGCTGTTCGCGGCAGTCGCACGACGCGTCTATACGACCGATCCACCGCGCGTCCCCGCGATCGATCTGCCGGAGCTCGTCCTTCGCGTGCTCGACAACCCGACTATCCTGGGCCTGGTTCGATTCCGATTCCTTGTCGCGGCGATCGCGGTGCTCGTCGATCGGTCCAGGCCGGTCGAGCAATCCGTGCGGTCGCGTTAGAACTGCCGCGACCAGCTCTTCGGCCATCGCTCGACAACGACCTTCGTCTGCGTGTAGAACTCGACGCCGTGGCGGCCCTGCGCGTGGAGGTCGCCGAAGAAGCTTTCGTTCCAGCCGCTGAACGGGAAGTAGGCCATCGGCGCGGCGACGCCGATGTTGATGCCCACGTTGCCCGCGTCGGCCTCGTGGCGGAACTTCCGCGCGACCGCGCCGCTCTCGGTGAAGATGCACGCCATGTTGCCGTAGCTGCGCTCGTTCACCAGCCGGATCGCGTCGTCGATGTCGGTCGCGTGCATCAGGCTCAGGACCGGACCGAAGATCTCCGTCGACGCGAGCGCGGAAGCGGGATCGACGCCGTCGAGGATCGTCGGGTAGACCCAATAGCCGTCGTCGTAGCCGGAGGCCTTCCGGCCGCGGCCGTCGACCACGAGCTTCAGCCCGGCCGACTCGGCGTCGCCGATGATCTTCGCGATCCGGTCGCGGCTTTCGCCGCTGATGACCGGTCCCATCTGCACGTCGTCGTCGAAGCCGTAGCCGACGACGCGAGACGCCGCGACGTCGGCCATCTGTTGGGTGAAGGGTTTGCGCGCATCGCCGACGGTGATCGCGACGCTCGCCGCCAGGCACCGCTGCCCCGCGCACCCGAACGCGCTGTCGGCCATGATCTTCGTCGTCGCGTCCATGTCGGCGTCGGGCATCACGATGACAGGGTTCTTCGCGCCGCCCTGGCACTGCGCGCGCTTGCCGTTCGCGGTCGCGCGGCCGTAGATATAACGCGCGACCGGCGTGCTCCCGACGAAGCTCACCGCGCGAACCTTCGGGTGGTCGAGGAGCGCGTCGACGGTCTCCCTGCCTCCGTTGACCAGGCCCAGGACGCCGGGGGGGAAGCCCGCGCGCTCGATCAGCTCGAAGAGCTTCGCGCTCGTCATCGGCACCCGTTCGCTCGGTTTCAGGATGAAGCAGTTGCCCGTTGCGACTGCGTACGGCAGGAACCAGAGCGGAATCATGCCGGGGAAGTTGAACGGCGTGATCGCGGTCACGACGCCGAGCGGCTGGCGGAACATGTGCTCGTCGATCCCCGACGCGATGTCTTCGTTGCTGTAGCCCTGGATCAGCGACGGCATCCCGCACGCGGTCTCGACGTTCTCGATCCCGCGGCGTAGCTCGCCGATGCTCTCCGCGCGCGTCTTGCCGCACTCGTCGGTGATCACGCGCGCGATCTGTTCGATGTGCTCTTCCAGGAGGAACTTGAGGCGGAACAGCGGCTGAACGCGCTCGCCAACCGGCGTGTCGCGCCACGCGGCAAACGCGGCGTGCGCGGTGTCGACCGCTTTCCCCACCACCTCCGCCGGGCTCATTGTCACCGCGGCGATCTGCTCGCCGCGCGCCGGGTTCATGACCGGCCGCGTCTGGTCTCCCGCCGTGGACCACGTGTTGCCGATGTAGTTCAGGATCTTCGTCGCCATGTTCGCTCCTTGCTGCACGCGCTTGAGTCAGTTCGTCTTCAGGTCGGGGTTGGGGATCATGAAGTCGCGGATCACCGACAGCAGATCGGCGTAGCCGGCGATGAACGATCGCAGCGTCCGCGCCGACGCGCCGTACGACGCAAACT
>SKVA01000479.1 GCA_007129695.1 Spirochaetaceae bacterium
AGACGATCGCGAAGATCGAGGAATTCGTGCGCGGATTGAGACCGAACGTGCCGCTTGTATTCGCGGCGATTCCGGTATGGAAGGAACTCTCCAGCCATCTGGCGCCGCTGCATAGGGCGGGCGACTGGATCGTGCTCGCAACCGCACGAAAGGGCGAGATTGCGTGGCAGCCGACGCTCGAGAGGCTTCCGTTCCGGCTCGCGTCCGAGTTCGCGCGGCACAACGTGTCGATCGTCGTTCCGTCGACCGAACCGTGGGACGCGGTCGAGGTCGCAGAAGCGATCACCTCACCGACGCGTATCGTCTCCGGCTTCGCGCGCGAACGATCGATGTTCGACGTCAAGGCGCGCGATACACGAGACGCGGTTACCCGCATGGTCACAAGCTACTTCGGGCGCAAGTCGGTGAACGCCGACGCAACCGCTCAGATCCTCCACCGGATAGCGCAGGAGGAGCCAGTCGAGCTCGTCTCCGACGTCGCGCTGCTGCACGCGCACGTCCCATTCGTGACGGACACGGTCGTCTTCCTGGGGGTGTTCCGGGAACCGCTGGACATTCCGATCGCAAGCGGTGGGCCGCACATACTGATCATCCTTCTTGACCCGGTAGGCCAGGACCCCGCGAAGCATCTGAAGGCGCTCGCAGACATCGCAGGGGTGATCCGGTTGCCGGGGCTCGTCGGCGCGCTGCGGAGCATCGGGTCATTCGACGAGTTCATCGCCGAGATCAGTCGCCGTATCGGAGGGTGACTTTCCCGACGGCGGGCAATCCACTACATTTACCACGCGGGGTGCTATGTCATTCGACCGAATTCCTACCGATTCATCCGGGACCCTGGTTCCGGCGCATCTCGACGGGTACTTCATCGTCTCGGAGACCGAGCTCACCGACCCGAACTTCCGCAAGACCGTGGTCCTGCTGATCAGCCACAATGAAGAGGGCGCATTTGGCCTGGTCGTCAACCGTCCGACCGACGTACGCCTCGGTGACGTGATCGAAGAGCTTGACGATGCCGACGTCGGCGCGCTGACCACCTTCATCGGCGGTCCGGTCGAACAGCACTACCTGTTCGCGCTACACTCAGGACTGCCGGAGACCGCCGAAAGCCAGTACGCGATCAAGCCGGCTCCCGGCCTCGTGTTCGAGCCGGTCTTCACCGCGATCGAAGGATTCCTGCGCAACGAATGGCAGGACATAGACGCGGTAGACCGCCCTGCGATCAACTTCTACCTTGGATACGCGGGCTGGGGTCCCGGACAGCTTGAGGCGGAGATCGACGCGGGCGCCTGGCTGGTTCTTCCGGGTGATCCCGATATCGTTTTCCACCCGGAACCGACCGAAGGGTGGAACGCGGCGCTCAGTCGCAAGGGCGGACTCTACCACGTCATTGCACAGACTGGGTTCAAACCGTCGGTGAACTGAGTCTGAACCGAGTCCGACGACGCGTTCGTCTTACCCGGCCGGGTCCCACGGTTGGACGCGGTAGTATCTGACAACCGGCTGCTTGACGATCCAGACGCAGTCGAGATCGCTCGGGAGCTTCACCAGATCGCCGGCTTCGACCTCGATATTGCCGTCATCGGTCTCGATTCGCGCGCTGCCGGAGTCGATGTACGCAATAACGGGTCGATCGTAGCGCCACGGGTACCGCGACACCGTCCGGCGCGAAACCGGCCACTCGTACACGCCGCGGCGACGCGCCTCACCGGCACCGATCGTTTCGGTCTCAATTCTCATCGATCGCCTCTACATCCAGAATCGGTTCACCACGGACGCCGATCGGTACCGGATCGCCGGTGTAGCGAGGCTGCGTAGCAAACACGTAGAGGTCGAGTACCGCGAGCGTCCGCGCGAGCACCTCGCGAAGCCACACCCGCAGCCCCGCGTAACCTCCGACCGGATCGGCCGCGTACCCTATCGCGTCGATCGAGTAGTGATGCGCGACCAACAGCGCCCGGCCGAGGTGGAACCGCTGCGAGACGATCGTCAGCTCGGTCTGACCAAATACCAGTTGAGCGCGAGCAACCGAGTCGAGCGTGCGAAACCCGGCGAAATCCTTGACGATCGCGTCGGTCGGAACTCCCGCTCTCTCAAGAGCCCGCCTCATCTGAACCGGCTCGTTGTAGCTGACGTGCGCATTGTCACCACTCGCCAGGATAACACCGATCTTCCCGCGATGATACAGCTCGCTCGCCGCGCGGATCCGCGCGTCAAAGAACGGACTAGGGCTGCCGCTGCGGGTGAACTGTGACGTTCCCAGCAACAGCCCGACCGATCGATCGGGCAGTTCATCGATACTCTCATAGATCCGGCCACGACTGACCGTATCGACCCTTGCTTGCGCGAAACCGGCGAACAGAAGCGCCATAACCAGCGTGTACTTGAGAAGGAAGGGGACAAAGCGTGTACTTCGCATAGAGGCCGCCGATCATCGACGCCGAGGCGCCGATGAAACGGGGCACCGATCCTCAGATCAGCGAGCAGCGATCAGACTCGACAACACCGATCGTGCGCGGTTTCGAACGATCGTGATGTAGCGATAATTCGTGCTCATGTCGATGATGAGACCGATCGTGTTCTGGAGCTGGACGGGATCGCGGAACTCAAGTCCGCTCTCGAACAGACGCTCGAGCGCGAGGAGCGTCGCGAGCGCCAGGTTGTTGTCGGGAGCAATCCGGGCGTTCTCCCTGGTCAGCGTGAACACGAGGTGGTCGGCGACTTCGTCGGCATTGTCGAGCGCGCCGACCTTGCCAAGCGCGTAGACCGCCTCCGCGAGCACCATCGGCTCGGGATCCTCCCGCACGATCACGAGCAGCACCCGCTGCGCATCGCGACCGCCGATGTCACCGAGGAGGGCGGCCGCCTCCTTGCGAACGACCGGGAAGTTGTTCACCACGCGTCCGGCGCGGCGAACCTGGTTGCTGGTACCCTCAGTAGCGAGCGTTCGGACGATATCGAAGAGCTCGGCCGACTCTTCGAGGCGCCTGTTTTCGTACATCTCGCGCACCGTCTCAATAGCAAACAACTTCGCATCGCGGTCGGTCGACCGAGCCTGACTGCGCAGAATCTGAAGCTCGATCTGCTGGCGCAGGAATGCGTCCTCGATCGTCGCGGGTCCCCCTCGCTCCTGTGCGAAGAGCGTCGACGCGACCGCCAGGACGAGCGTAACAGCAAAGACTCTTTTCATCCCCTACTCCTCTTCCATCGCCGGCACGCCGGCCTATTCATCAGATCCATCGGCCGGTGGCTTCTCGAACGTGTCGATCTTCCACTCATCGCCCACTTTTCGCAACAGGTAGAGTATAACGCCCTGCCCCCTGAAAATCGTGACCGCCTCAACAAGAGTATCGGAGTAAAAGATCAGACTATCGAGTCTTGCTCCCGCTCGCGACGGTCTGACGACATCCTGGAAATAGTCGCGCAGCGACCGCAGTCTGATGTTGTTCTGGACGAGCAACGGTTGTCGCGACAAGCGGGCGAGAACTTCGGGGTGCGAGTACGTATCGACGTATTGCGGAGTCAGGAAGTTCAGCCAGCGGTTGAAATCGCCGCGACGGATGATCTCGTTGAGCTCGTTGATGACGGCTTCGACTTCCGCGAACGCCTTGTTGTAGAGATCCTCGGGGACCGCAATCGGCGTCGTCGGCTCTTCGATATCGGCCGGTTCGACGACCGGCTCTTCCACCGGCGCGGGTTCGGGCTCGGGCTCCGGCTCGGGTTCGCTCACGACGGTCGACGGAGCCTCATCCGTGGCCGGGGGTTCGGCAACCGGATCGACCGTCCGGCACCCGACAAGGATCAGAGCAGCGATTACGATAAGGCCGAGTCCGCGCAGCGACATGACTGATGTAGTCTATCCACCTCGGGCCCTGTCTGTCAAACAACATTTGCGGAGTGCTTTGTGATGGGCAGACTCAGATCGCGTGAGGTATACTCTCGGGAGGATGTCATCGAGTTCCGACGCGTTGAAGATACTCCAGTCGCTCGTGAAGCGCACGCGCAACGCGCGCGTGCCGTACCCGTCGCTCGTGTCGTACGCGGAGAAGTACCTCGCCCGCGCCGCCGATGAGGACGCGTCGCTCGAAGACTTCGCCGACAACCCGTCGAACCTGATGACCGCCTATCTGGTGGAGCTGGAGAAGGCGAAACGGGTCGAGGTCACCTACGTCAACGGGGCGATCACCGCGGTCTACTACCCCGAGTACTACGGCGCTATCGTCCGCACCGCGTACGAGCGGCTCGATGCGCAGCAGGATCGCCCCTTCCCGACGGAGGATGCGATCCCAGTCACGATACCGGCCGACCTGATCCATGCGGTAGATATCAAGCTCGACTTCGCCCGGTGGATAGCGCGTGCGGAGAAAGAGAGTTCGACCGCGCTCGTGCGGCTGATGTTCCCCGATGGGGTCAACAGCATGCTCGCGACCGCCGACGCGCTCGCTATGCTGATCCCCAAGCTGTGCGTGCACAAGATCCGCCAGTATCTGCGCGTGGAGCGCAACGCGGGCTACATGCGCAGCAAACTCGCGTCGATCTTCCGTCAGAGGGAGGTCGCGATGAAGGACATGCTGTCGAGCATCCTTACGACGCCCGACCAGGCGCTTCGCACCGTATTCAGGCCGACCGACTTCACGTTTCATTTCTGGACTCAGCTATCGACGACCATCATCAAGGAGTACAGTCAGAAGAAGGACAAGCTCGTCGAAGAGCACAGTTACTGCCAGGCAGCGTACCTGCTCGGCTACTATAACGTGCACTTTCGCGGCGTCCAACAACGATCGCTTGAGCGAGAAACGGCGCTTCGGCAGCTTGAGAACAGCCTCAGGAAGCCGCCGTACGTGTTCTCGATCGGCCAGATCCACCAGTTCACCGACTCGCGCGGCGTCGCGCTCACCAGGAAGTACACGCTCGACGACGTTAACAGCTACATCTCCCAACGTATCCAGCCGGGTGAAAACCAGGCGCTCCCACAGATGATCCGTATCAAGTCATCGGACGGCAAGGAACACTACGTCTACCGCGACTACGTTCCCAACGTCGTTGTTGAACATCTGTTCGCGGCCCGGAAGGAGTTCAGGGACCACTTCATCGACTCGTGGAGCGAGTCGATGAAGCGCAACCGTCGACCGGCCGAAATGCTCGATGAGGCCGCCTTTGAGTCGGTCGTCGCCGCGCGGCTGCACGAAACCGATCCGCTGCTCGAGGCGCTGCTCAACTACAACCTGATATTCCTCACACGCAAGGAAGGAAACGTACCGTCCGATCTTGCGCCCGAGATCGACGCGCTGATGGACGCGCGTGAGCAGCGACTCCAACCGCTGTCGCAGATCCTCAACCTGGATCGCAAGAGACTCGCGAGCGATGCACGCCTGAGGCTCCCGTTCTGGCAGGCCGTACCGATCCTGAGCGCGATCGTTGCCTTGCTGCGGCGCTTCTTCATCGGAACGCCCGAGGAGGAGCGGATCACGCGTGAAGAGCGGCGGCGGAGCCGCCGCGGCAAATCCACTACAGCACCGGCCGGCGCCGCGACATCGTCGAGCGCGCAGTCCACGACCGTGCGATACAGTCCCGACGGGGCGCCATCGGTGTCGGGCCTTCACGATGCGCCGTCGGTGTCCGACCGGTCCGACGCAGCGACGCGCCGCGCGCAGCTCTCGCGGTTCAAGGATGCCGCCCGCGAGCTTCAGAAGCAGTTCGTGCCTCCTGGCTCGACGCCCGAACGGACGCTGCGCGAACTCGCTGAGCGATGGAATCCCCTGCTCGACCCGGTCGCGCAGGAGAATC
>SKVA01000200.1 GCA_007129695.1 Spirochaetaceae bacterium
GACGCCGTTCTTCACGCCCGCCTTCTGCGCCTGCTTCCACAGCGAAAGCGCCTGGTCGAGCGACGTTCCGGTCGGTTTCTCGCAGTAGATCGGCTTTCCGGCGGCGATCGCCTTGCCGACGCCGTCGGCGCGCAGTTCGGTCACCGCCGAGTCGAAGTAGACGTCGACCGAATCGTCGCCGAGCACCTCATCGAGGCTCGTCGTGTAGCGCTTCACGCCGTAGCGCGCGGCGAGCTCGGCGAGTTTCTTTTCGTTGCGCCCGACCAGGATCGGTTCAGGGACGGCCAGGTCGCCGTTCGCCAGACGAACGCCGCCGTCGTCGCGGATCGCAAGGATCGACCGCACCAGGTGCTGATTCGTCCCCATCCGTCCGGTGACGCCGTTCATCGCAATCGTAACTCGTTTCTCCATAGTGTTCTCCTGCAGTTTCTACACGTGCTGTCGATACGCGCGAACGACGCGGTCGATGACCACGCGCTGGTCGAGCGCCCAGAGTTCGGTCGAGAAGATCTCCACCTCGTTGTACCCGCGGAAGCCGGTCGATTCGACCCACCCGCGGATCTCGCGTATGTTGATGCAGCCGTCGCCCATCAGGCCACGATCGGTCAGCAGGTCGCGCGTCGGCGTTCGCCAGTCGCAGACGTGGAACGCGAACACCTTGTCGGCGCACCGCGCGATTTCGGCTTCGAGCGTCGGATCGAACCAGAGGTGATAGACGTCCACCGCGACGCCGACGTTCGGCGAGTCGATCCGCTCGCACAGATCGTTCGCGCTCGCCATCGTGTTGATCGCGCTTCGGCTGTCGGCGTACATCGGATGGAGCGGTTCGATCGCGAGCTTCACGCCCAACTCGAGCGCGAGCGGCAGCACCGCCTCGATCCCCGCGCGGATCTGATCGCGCGCGTCGGGAAGAGGGACCGCCGGATCGGCGCCGCAGACGAGCACGATGAGCGGCGCGCCGATCGCGGCGGCTTCCCTGATGATCTGACGGTTTTCGTCGACGGCCGCAGCGCGCGCGGCGGCATCGCCGGCGACGAAGAAGCCCCCGCGACACAGCGACACGACGTCGAGCCCCGCGGCCCGGATCATCCGCCCTGCCGCTTCGGGATCGCGTCCGGCAAGCGCATCGCGCCAGACGGTGATCCCGGCGACGCCGGCCGCCGCGTACTCGTCGACGGCTACCTCGAGCGGAAGCGGACGGGTCGTCGCGGTGTGGATACAGAGCCGGTCCATCGTGGCCTGCGCGCTCATGCCCGCGCTCCGATGTCGAAGAAGCGCTGCGGCGCGCGTCCGTCGGCCATCCGCTTGATCATCACGCCGAGCTCGAGCGCGTGGTAGTCGCCCCACATACACGACTCGCCGTTTGCGATCTTCTGTCCGGCGGCGACGTGATCCCAGCGGTTCGGCTGATGGTAGATCGAATGAAGCAGGATCCCCTGATGGCGATCACCGCGCGCGAGGTAGGGATCGGCGAAGATCGTCCGCGCGATCGTGAGCCCCGCCTGCGTGTAGCGGCGGCCCGCCTGGTCGCCAGCGGCGGTCAGCAGCGCACCCAGGCGCAGCAGCCCCTGCGCGCCGATCGCGGCGGCCGAGCTGTCGACCGGTTCGTGTTCGTTGTACGGATCGGCCGGACGGGAGAGGTAGTCGCCCATCTTCGCAAGGCCGGGCGCGCCGGTATCCCAGTACGGCACGCCGTCGGTCGGCGTGTACTCGATCGAAAAGTCGGCGGTCGCGCGGGCGACGTCCATGAAGCGGCTTCGAACGTCGGCGACCGTCGTGGCGTGCGCGAAGCCGCTGGCGGCGATATCGCCATCGCTCCGCGTATCGATCCACTCGATCTGTTCGGGGTAGCCTGCGAGGATCCAGCTCAGGCCGCGCGTCCACGTGGAGAACGGCGAGTAGCCCTGCTGCGTCGACGGACAGCGGTACGCGCCCGACACGGTGTTGAAGATGCTTTCGTGGACGACGCGGCCGCGGATGTCGTAGCCGTCGCGGCCTTCGCCGAAGTAGACGTTGTACCGCGCTGTGGTCTCCGCGTGCTCGAGCAGTCGCCGCAGGAGCGATATCTTCGCGTCCTGCTCGCCCATCAGCACGTGCCCGAGCTGGTGCGCGAGCGCGAGCGCCCGCATGCTCCTGATCGTGTCCGAAAAGAGGCTGTGCGGCCCGTTGAAGCTCTGCACGTAGCCGAGCCCGCCCGGGAGCGTCGTCCACCTGGCCGCCTGTGCCGCACCGCTCAGTTTGAGCGCGAGCTCGTAGAAGCGCCGTTCCCACGCGTCGTCGTCGATCGTCCCTTCGCTCATCAGCCGCAGCAGGTTGCCGTACGTGCTCACGTTGTTGAACCCGTGGTCGTGCACGCCGGTGTGCGACAGGTGCGGCGCCATCCTGGCGACCGTCTCGTCGCGCCCGTAGTCGAGCCAGCGTCGTTCGCCGGTCGCTTCGAACAGCAGTAACGCGCATCCGTACTGGAACCCCTGCGTCCACTCGGTCCATCCGCGGCTCGTGTACGCGCCGTCGACCGTGAACACGGGAGCACCCGCGTCGGGACTCCACGCGTCGCGCAGCAGCGCGATCGATTTGTCGGCGACCGTCCACAGGTCGTCGAGCGCGGGTAGTAGCTCCCGCGGCGTGAGCGTCATATCAATCTTGATCATCAATGCCTCCTGTATGCGTTTCGTTCTTCCATCGAAGACTCGCGGCCTACAGCCGCGGAATATGCAGCCCGCCGTCGGTGTAGATCACCGAGCCGGGCGCAAAGTCGAGATGTCCGTCCATTATCGCGCGGACCGCCGCGCCGGTGTCTTCGGGGTAGCCCCACCTCCCCTGCGGGACCAGGCCGTCGGCGATCAGCCGGTCGTACTTGTCGACGACGCCAGACGTCATGTCGGTCTTCGTGATCCCGGGCCTGATCTCGTAGACCAGAATCCCCTCGGGCGCGAGCCGGGCCGCGTAGAGCTGCGCGCCCATCGCGAGCGCGGCCTTGCTGACGCAGTACTCTCCACGCCCGGTCGACGCCATCACCGCGCTCACCGACGTGACGAACACGATCCGCCGCGGTGCGCGCGCGCTGGGGGCCGCCTTCGCGCCGGCGCCTGCGGCCGCGTCGATCCAGCCGCGCGCGACGAGCTGCGTCAGGAAGTACGGGCCGCTCAGGTTGACGCGGAGGACCTCGTCGAAGATCTCTTCCTCCGCGTAGACGATGTCGTCGCGCTTGCGCGGCGCGATGCCTGCGTTGTTCACGAGCCCGTCGATCTCGCCGAAGCGGGCGCGGACCTCGTCGACCAGACGCGCGCGGTCGGCCGCGACCGAAATGTCGGCCTGGAACACGGCGAAGTCCGCACCGCCCCCGGCTGCGCCGTCCGCCGGCGCCGACGCGCGCGCCGCGGCGCACTCGGCCGCGCACTCGAGCGCTGCGTCACGGTTTCCGTTGTAGTGGATCGCGACGCGATGGCCCGCCGCGGCGAGCGCGACCGCGATTCCCCGCCCGATTCCCCGGCTCGCGCCGGTCACAAGTAGTGCTCCCATACCTCTCTCCTTCCGATTCTCCAAGACTCTCTCCGACGACGAGCGCGCCGGCCACGTGTTCGCAGCCGCGCGGCGATTCGCGCGCGAGTATACCCGCGACCAGGATCGCCGCCGCGCGCTCGCCCATCCGGTCGACGGCCAGATCGACGGTCGTGATCGGCGTCGACACGAGCCCGAGCACCGGTGCCGCGTCGTACCCGGTCAACCCGACGTCGCCGGGAACGTCGACTCCCGCGCGGAGCAGCCGCTCGTAGACCGCTACCGCGACCAGATCGTTCATGCAGACGAGCGTCCGCGCGCCGTCGGCGACGATTCGCCGGATCGCGTCGGTCGTGATCACCGACAACGATTCCCACTCGAAGCACCGGTCGCGCGCGATCCCGAGCGCTCCGGTACCGAGGACCGCGTCGCGCCGGTAGCGCGCGATCGGCCGGTCGGGACCGACCGACAGATACGCCACCTTGCCCGGCCTGACACGCGCGATGTGATCGGCGAGCGTCGCGAACCCGTGCGCGGCGTCGTTGACGACCGACGCGAACTCGTCGTCGTAGCGGTTGATCACGACCGCAGGGATCGACCGCGCGCGAAGGAGCGCACGAAGCTCGGCCGACGGTTCACAGAACGCGCAGATGCACCCGTCGATATCGCCGAGCTTCTTACCTTCGAACGGCGCGGTGGAGCTCTGCAGCGCGGCGATCGTGTGCGCGCGTCGCTCCCCGATCCCCCGCGCGATCCCGGAGAAGAGCGCGGTCGCGTCGTAGAACAGATGCGTCGGAGGCTCGCCCGAATCGGGCAGAACGACGACGATGTTGAACACGGCACGCCCGCCGGGACGGCGAATGCGACGCGATTCGTAGCCGAGCTCGGCGACCGCGGTGAGGACCGATTCGCGCGTCGGTTGCGGGATGAGCGTCGATCCGTTCAGCACCCGGGAGACGGTGCTCACCGACAGGTCGGCGTGATTCGCTATATCGTAGATCGTGACGCGCCGGCTCGACATTTGTTGCATGCAACAATAGCACGGGGTCGAGAATCGCGCAAGGGCTTTTTGCACGATCGGCTCGGTCTACAGAAGTGTGGAGGCTAGAGTCGCCCGTAGAGATCGGCCATCCGGTTGAGGCGCGTCGCGTGCTCGTCGCAGAGCGCATCGGAGGCGAGCCTGAAGGTCCAGTTGCCGCCGAGCGTGCCGGGCGTGTTCATCCGCGCGTCGCCGCCGAGGCCCACGATATCCTGCGCGGGCACGATCGAAAACTGCGCCGACGACGCGGTTGCCGCGCGGATGAAGTCCCAGTTCGGCTCGGCCCCGACGCCGACGTACGACGATGCGAACTCGCGGTCGGCGGCGTTCGCGCGCGCGTACCATCCGACCGTCGTGTCGTTGTCGTGCGTCCCGGTGTACACGACCGCGTTGCGATCGTAGTTGTGCGGGAGGTAGAGATTGCGTTCCGACGCGGAAAACGCGAACTGGAGCACCTTCATCCGCGCGAAGCCGAACTCCTCGATCAGCTCGACGACGTCGGGTGTAATCACGCCGAGGTCCTCGGCGATCACCGGCAGCCGCCCGAGCCTCGCCTCAACGGCCGAAAACAGCTCGTGCCCCGGAGCCGGGATCCAGCTCCCGCCGAGCGCCGTCGTTTCGCCGGCGGGCACCGACCAGTACGCGCTGAATCCGCGGAAGTGATCGATGCGCACGAAGTCGTAGAGGCGAAACTTGCTCTGCAGCACGTCGATCCACCACGCAAAGCCGCTGTCCCGGTGGACGTCCCATCGGTAGAGCGGATTGCCCCACAGCTGCCCGGTCGCGCTGAAATAGTCGGGAGGTACGCCCGCGACCGCGGTCGGGACTCCAACGGCGTCGAGCTCGAACAGGTCGCGGTGCGCCCATACGTCGGCGCTGTCGTGCGCGACGAAGATCGGAAGATCGCCGACGATCCGCACTCCGTGGACCGACGCGACCGCGCGCAGCGCGTACCACTGCGTGTGGAAGATCCACTGGAGGTACTTCGAGAGCGAGATCCGGCCGCGATGCTCGTCGGCAAACCGCTCGATCGCCGCCGCGTCACGGTCACGGAACTCCACGGGCCATTCGGACCAGGGTCGTCCGTCGTGCGCGTCCTTGAGCGCCGCGAACAGCGCGTAATCGTCGAGCCAGTCGTGGTTGAGCTGCTCGAACCGCGCGAGCTTCCCCCGATCCGACGGCGACGC
>SKVA01000208.1 GCA_007129695.1 Spirochaetaceae bacterium
CTCCTTCAGCGCGAACAAGTTCGCCGCTTGATCGGTTTCCCGGAACGCGTACGCGGTAGTCCGATGGACGGGCACGCCGCGGCTCGGGTTCTCGGCGGTCGGGGTGTGCCCCGCGTGGATCGCTGTCGTCTCAAAATTGTGGCTCACTTATTCCTCCTCGAACACCCAGGTGCTCAGATACCGCTCTCCGGTGTCGCAGATCACCGTGGCGATGGTTTTCCCTTCGAACTCCGGCCGCCGCGCGACTTCGAGCGCCGCGCAGACGTTCGCTCCGGCCGAGACGCCGCACAGAATGCCTTCTAGCCGGCCGAGCGAGCGCGTCGTCTGCATCGCAGCGTCGGAATCGACCCGGATCACCTCGTCGATGACCGCCCGATCGAGCACCTCGGGTATGAAGCCGGCTCCGATCCCCTGTATCCGGTGCGGTCCGGGGGCACCGCCCGACAGCACCGGCGACTCGGCGGGCTCCACCGCGATGACCCGTATCGATGGCCGAAGCTCTTTCAACCGCGACCCGACGCCGGTGATCGTTCCGCCGGTGCCGACCCCGGCGACAAACGCGTCGATGCGCCCATCCAGATCGGCCCAGATCTCCTCCGCGGTCGTGCGGCGATGGACGTCGGGGTTCGCCGGGTTCGTGAACTGGCTCGCCATGATCGCGCCCGGAGTCGCCGCGACGATCGCGCGCGCACGCGCGACCGCTCCGTTCATGCCTTCGGGGCCTGGGGTGAGCTCGAGTTCGGCGCCAAGCGCGCGCAGCAGCCTGCGGCGCTCCACGCTCATCGTCTCAGGCATCGTGATCACCACACGGTAGCCTTTGACCGCGCCGACGTACGCGAGCGCGATACCGGTGTTCCCGCTCGTCGCTTCGACGATCGTCGCCCCCGGCGCGAGCGATCCGTCGCGCTCGGCGGCCTCGATCATCGCAAGACCTATCCGGTCCTTGACGCTCGCACCGGGGTTCAGGTTCTCCAGCTTTGCGACAAGCACCGCGCCGGCTCCCCGGGCGATCCGGTCGAGCCTGACCATCGGCGTCGAACCAATGAGATCGCTCATGTCACGCGCTACAGCCATACGCCCCCTTTCTCATCTAATTCTACTGTATTAGTGAACATTAGGGAAGCGTCGGCCGGGGCGTTCAGCGTCGCCAGGAGGCGAGCAAAGAGGAGGGTCAGTTTTCCAGGATCGTGATCTCAACCCGCCGGTTGCGCCGCATCCCTTCTTCGGTTGCGTTGTCGGCGACCGGCTCGGTCGCGCCGAACCCGCGCAACAGCATCTGATCGCGCGACCGAACGCCGAGTTCGAGCAGGTACTCGCCGACCGCACCGGCTCGCTGCTCGGATAGCTGTTGCCGCCCCTCGTCGGTTCCGGCGAGCGCGGTATGGCCCGGAATGAGTATATCCCGGTCGGGGTACCTGGCGAGGATGTCGGCGATTCCCCGGAGCTTCGCTTTTTCGCTGTCGCGCAGAAGCGGAGAATCGGGTGGGAACAGTATATTATCCAGTCGGATCGTCACGCCACGCTCGTCTTCGACGACGTCCTGGTCGCCAAAGCCCAGATCGTCCAGGTCTCGCCGGATCTCGTCGGCGACTCGCGCCCGATCCATACGCGACGCTTCGACGATGCGCGCTTCGGCGGTCCCCTCATAGACGACCTCGTCACCCGACGACAACACGAACACGAAGCTGTACGACTCCTCGTACGCGTGAGGCCTGCCGGATGCGATGTCCCAGTAGAGCAACTGGTCGCTGAACCCGGAAATCCGGACCGGATAGAGCGCCTGCGGATACCGTCGGTTGGGCCGGTAGAAGACGTTGTACGCAACGTGGATCAGCGCGAACTCCCTTCCGTCGCGCTCGACGTTGCCCTTGTACTCGTACGTAACCGGGATCGGGAACACGTACGGCTCGGGGATGCCAAAACTCCGGCGGAAGTCGTGCACCTCTATGCCGGACTCGCTCCACGTATCGCCGGGCTCGAGGGGTCTATCGGGAAAGACCGGTACGTTTCGGACCACGGGCATGTAGTAGACCGGCTCGATCTCGTAGTAGCCGAGTTCATCGCGCCAGAACCGGGAAACGTACTCCTCGCCCCACGTGAACACCTGGGTGAATCCCCGTGCCTCCTCCGACGTCAGGAACACCGCATCGTGGAAGCCCCGCCCGTCGACCACTCGAGGGACGGTGATCGATATCCGGTTGAGGATCTCGGCACTGTGCGAGTAGTTGCCGTTGATCCAGACGTGCTGATCGACCGTCGACAGCACCCGGTACTGCTCGCCCTCTTCGTAGCGGAACCGGAACGTGGTCTGAGCCGACGCGAGCACGGCGGCGAGCATCACCATCAAGGTGAGCAGTGGTAGCCTTCTCATGATCATACTACTGTACATCATCGGTCCCGTGGCGTCGCGTCTTGATAAGATTCTACCCGATATTCTGTCTACCCCTGGCCTCGCGTAGCCGCTCACCGCCGGCGCGAACGCGGCGTTGACAACCGCCCGTCTGGCTCGTATCCTCACGGTAATCTAAAGCCTTTGAGTTGGGTTCACAGTAGTGGCAGGTGACAGAACATCGAACGATACCCGAGCCGAACAGGCCGCCCTCAGTGCGGCCGAACGGGTGATCAGCCGTGCGCTGAAGAAGCGACGCGACCTCCTCATCGAGGCGCGGGATTGGCGTCGGCTGCCATCGCTTGCCGATGCGCTGAGGATCAGGGGGCGTCACGGTCACGCAGCGGTGCGGTACCTGGTCGTAACCACCGATCGGTCCCGGATCACGGCCCTCGACCAGCAGATCCGCGCCCATACCGGACAGCGGGTCGCTGTTCTGTCGCTCGATCCCGGCGAGGATGCGCAGTCACAGGTGTCCCGGATATCGGGTTCGATCGACGTCGTTGTCAGCACTCCGACCCGTCTGATCGACCACCTGCGCCGAGGCAACCTTGACGTTTCGTCGGTCTGTTCGTGCGTGATAGACGCGGTTGTGGCAGACGGAACAGGCCACTTCGGCGCCGACCTGCAGTTCGTGTACGCGAAGATCGACCAGAGCCCGACGACAACCGCGTTCGTTCAGGACCTTGGTCAGGAGTACCTGCTAGGCGGGGTGCTGCGTCGACCGCTTTCTTTGTCTGAAGACGACCTGCAGGCCCCCACCGCTCGATCCAACTCATCGGCTCATACCAAGGAGCAGCAGATGTCAGACCTGCCGTTTGACCCGAGTGAGCTTCGCGAGAAGATCGCGGAGATCGTCCAGGAGGTGCATGAGGAAGCCGATCCGGGCGAAATGATGGCGTATCGGAAGTACGCCCGCAAGTATACTACGCTCTTCAACCGTGGCTACGTGTTCGGGTACCTGATGAAACAGGCGGTCGAGGGCGGATCGACGCGTCCGCGGTCGCGAAAGCCGCAACGATCCGACGAACCAAGCCCCGACCACCAGAGCGTCTTCGTGAGCGTCGGGCGAAACCGGCGCATTCATGCCCGTGACCTCATTACGTTCTTCACGAGCGCCGACGGCGTGACGCGCGATGACATCGGTCAGATCAAGGTGCTCGACAACTACTCGTTCGTGGAGGTGGCCACGGGCAAGGCACAGGCTGCGATCGACGAGCTCAACGGCAAGGAGCTTCGGGGCCGAAAGCTGACGGTCAACTTCGCGCGCAAGAAGTAGCCGGCGACAGGAGCCGTCTCCCGGGGATTGCACGGCGGCGGGCGCGTCGGCCGCGGGCGCCGCTACCCCGGCGAGACAGCCGCCTATAGCAACACGTTGACGACCACAAGAAACAGCCCCAGATTCAGCACGATCCCGACGATGAGCATCAGCGTCGAAACGATCTCGTACCGCCGGGCCCAGCGAGCGCATTGAGCCGACTGCCGCTGCGGCTCGTCGGTCGTCAGCATCGGCTCGAACAGCTCGACGTCCCGGTCGACCGGCCGGGACGACTCAAAGAGGTAGTAGTACGATCGGGCGGTCGGCGTCTGCCGACGGCCCGACAGGATCCGCCCGAACGGCCGTAGCCGGTTCGGCCAGCCGGCGACCAGCGTATCGACGCACAGCACTCCGGCTGCGCGCAACGCGTCGCCCTCATCGGCGTCCACGATGTGAGCCGTGTACACGCCATCGGCGTCGTCGTCGATTCGGGCCGAAGCCGTCTCAAACAGGTAGGGAAGCTGCAGCACATCGCGAAGCGCGCGTAGCAGCCTGCCCCGCCGCCACCCGCGGCGGTAGACGTAGAACAGGCCAACTCCCGGAGGCAGGAGCGGGATAGCCGGGAGGCTCGCGAGCGCGATCGTCACTTGCGCGATCAACCGATCTGCCGGGCGGCTGAGAATGAGGTACGCAAGGATCACGAGCGCGAGCGTACCACCGGCCAGCGCAGCAGGGGTCGCGGGGTTCCAGTATTCGTTCAATTGGCGCCCGCTCCAGATGCATCGCCGGACGAGCGTGGAAAGCGGGCCGTCATAGAACACAGCAAGCACCGGGGCCGTCGCCGACGCCCGGATCACCGGCTGGTCGCCGGTCCGGTCGAGGCTTCCGCAGACGAGCACGCGGGCACCCTCCGGGATGCTGCCAAGCCGCTTCCAGCTGGTGCGAAGCGGCGGACCCGCCAATGCCGCTTCGGACTCCTGCGCGACGACATAGACGTCGCTTCGCGCCATGTCGACCGCGACGCTCAGCTGATCGCTACGGACCCACAGGATCTGTTCATCCTGGATGCTCTCGAGCCGACCAGTAATCCGGACGACCCCGTCGAGCGACCGATCGGCGGGCAAGCCGAGTCCGGCCTCGCCCTCCCCTTCATTGCCGCCTCCACGAGCGCCCGAAGAGCGATGGACGCGCCCGTAGGAGACCGGTTCGGCCATCACCGCGTCGTGGATCCGGCTGCGAAACAGCCGCCATCGGCGCCTGACGGTCAGCGCGCCGACGCCGGGGAGGACCAGGAAGAAGAGGGCTGCAACACCAAGGATCGTGGTCAGAGACGCCAACATTCTACTTGTCCTCGGCGGTCAAATGGTATTATTTTATCCAATGTGATAGATCGCATCATCGCCGGTCCCCTACAGACCAACGTCTACGTAGTCGCCACCGGAAAAAAAGAGTGCATGGTGGTTGATCCCGGTGCCGATGCGGCGCTCCTGCTCCAGCGTCTGGAGACCCTCAATGTAACACCGACCGCAATCATATTCACGCATGGACACCTCGACCATACAAGCGCGGCGCAAGCGATCGTCGAACACTACGCAGATAGAGTACCCGACATGCAGATCGGAATCCATCGCAGCGATCGGCCCTATCTTGCGCCGAAGGGCGAGGCCACGAACCGGGCGCTCTTCGAGGCGCTTGGCGCCGAAGCGGTTTCGGCGTTCGAGTCGCTCTATTCGTCGCTGCCCAAGTCGACCTTTTTCCTCTCCGACGGGGAGCCGATTCTTGACACCGACTTCGTGACTATTCACACGCCGGGTCACAGTCAGGGAAGCGTTTGCCTCTACAGCGAGGAACGCGGTGCGCTGATTTCGGGTGATACGCTACTGTTCAAGACCGTCGGCCGCACCGACGTAGTGGGCAGCGACATAGACAAGCTCACAAAGAGCATCACGAAGACGCTCTTCGCGCTGCCGCCCGACACCAGGCTCTTCCCCGGTCACGGACCGAACTCGGTGCTCGAGCGCGAGATCGAGTTCAACGATTTCACGCCGAATCC